>JBFXKS010000099.1:0-6548 GCA_050173515.1 Oscillospiraceae bacterium
TCCACCGTCTTCACCCAGTCGGCCTTGCCGTCCTCCACCTTGTCCAGCTTGCCCTCCATGTCGGCGCTGAACTTGACGTCCACGATGGACGGGAAGCGCTCGGCCAAAAGGTCGTTCACCACCATGCCCAGCGCGGTGGGTTTCAGCTTTTTCTCCTCGCGGTCCACATAGCCGCGGTCCACCACTGTTTTGATGATGGGCGCGTAGGTGGACGGCCGGCCGATACCGTTCTCCTCCAGCGCGCGAATGAGGCTGGCCTCGGTGTAGCGGGGCGGCGGCTGGGTGAATTTCTGGTCGGCCTGCAGCTTTTCCAGTTTCAGCGCCATGCCCTCTTTCAGCGGCGGCAGGGCGGTCTCCTTTTTGGCGGCCTCATCGCTGGCCTCCTCGTACAGGGCGGTGAAGCCGTCGAAGGTGACGGTGAAGCCGGAGGCGCGGAACAGGTAGTCGCCGGCGGCGATGTCGGCACTGACGGTGTCCATCTGGCAGTCGGCCATCTGGCTGGCGGTGAAGCGGCTCCAGATGAGGCGGTAGAGCTTGGCCTCGTCGCCGCTGATGCTCTTCTCCACCTCGTCGGGCGTCAGCGCCGGGATGGTGGGGCGAATGGCCTCGTGGGCGTCCTGGGCGGCGGTGGCGCTCTTCTTTTTGTACACACGCTTTTTGCCGTACACATATTTTTCCCCATAGGCCTCGGTGATGAAGGCCTGGGCGCCGGCCACGGCCTCGTCCGCCAGGCGCAGCGAGTCGGTGCGCATATAGGTGATGAGGCCCAGCGAACCGTGGCCTTTCACCTCCACGCCCTCGTACAGCGCCTGGGCGGCGCGCATGGTGCGCGTGCCGGTGAAGCCGAAACGGCGGCTGGCCTCCTGCTGCAGGGTGGAGGTGATGAAGGGCGGCGCGGGCGTGCGCTTGCGCTTGCCTTTTTTGATGGCGGCCACCGTGTAGGCTTTGCCCTTCAGCGCGTCGGTGATGGCCTTGGCCTCGTCGCCGTTTTTCACCTCCAGCTTTTTGCCGCTGGCGTCGGCGTGCAGCCGGGCGGTGAAGTGGGTGTCGCCGGCCAGCAGGCTGGCGTCGATGTTCCAATACTCCTCCGGCACAAAGGCCTCTATCTCGCGCTCGCGGTCTACAATGAGGCGCACGGCCACGCTTTGCACACGCCCGGCCGACAGCCCGCGGCGCACCTTGCGCCACAAGAACGGCGACAGCTTGTAGCCCACCAGGCGGTCCAAAATGCGGCGGGCCTGCTGGGCGTCGAACAGATCGAGGTCGATGCTGCGCGGGTGGGCCATGCCGTCCGTGATGCCCTTTTTGGTGATCTCACCAAAGGTGACCCGGTTTTGGGCGGTCACGTCCAGCCCCAGCAGCTTTGCCAGGTGCCAGCTGATGGCCTCGCCCTCGCGGTCCGGGTCGGTGGCCAGCAGCACTTCGTCGTGCTGGGCCGCCTTGCTTTTCAGCTCTTTGATGGTTTTTTCCTTGCCGGCGATGTTGATGTACATGGGCGCATAGTCATGCTCCACATCGATGCCCAGCAGGTTTTGGGGCAAGTCTCGGATATGGCCCATAGAGGCCGTGACGTCGTATCCGTCGCCCAGGTATTTGCGGATGGTTTTGGCTTTGGCTGGAGATTCTACGATGACCAGTGTTGACATGAAGCACCTCGGAAAGTTATTGTCCTGCCTTCATCTATTTTGACTCTTGACGGGGCCGAGCGATGGGTTGCGTCCTTTGCCCTTAACTTACAATGGCGCGGCCGGCAGTGAAACAGAATCCCGCCCTTAGCGCATCGCCGGCGCCCTACGGGCTTGCCTCTGCGAGGTCGGGTTCGCGATGTTTGGCTACGCCAAGCCATCGCTCGTGCTTACGCACCCATGTCATTAAGAACTGTTGTCTGTTTCACAGGCCGTGCGACATCTAGCGTTTTACCCGCCGCTTTCCAATCATGCTTCGCATTCTTGGGCGTCGGTGCACTTTCGTTTTGCCTGCGGCAAAGCCGAAAGCGGCGCTAAAGCGCCCCAGGTCCGGAACCATCGCAAGGTTCCGGAAACCTTTTGGTTCTTTTGGGTTTTGCCAAAAGAACCAACCACGCCCTGCACAGAACCCACAAGTTCCGCATGCAATCACGCGCCCATCCCGCTGCGTCGCGCCTTCGGCGCTCCAGCCATCTCCGCGCTTGTCGCCTCGCTTCGCTCGGATGCGCTCCGAAACGCTTGCTGTCGCTCACAGTCGCACGCACCGCAAGGGTGCGGCTTCGAGCTGCATCGGGCTCGGCAGTTTCGCTGCGCGAAGCCTGCCTCGGCACTAAAGTGCCCTACTGCATGATCACAAACTGGCGGCCGGCCAGCTGGCGGGAGAGCCCGGCCAGTTCCAGCTCGGTGAGGGCCGCCATGGCCTCTGCCGAGGACAGCCCGCTCTTCTCGCAGATCACCGCCAGGGGCACCGGGCGCGGGCCCAACTGGGCATAGGCGCGCTTGGCCTCGTCGCTCAGCAGCTCGAAGGGGTCGTTCTTCTGGGGCTTCAGCACCATGTCGCCGCCGGTGGGCACTGCTGCCGGGGCCGCCCTTGCCCCGGCGAACCCGGGCGGGCGGGCCGACGCCGCGCTCTCCTGCGGCTTTTGCAGGGTGCTGAGGTGCCCCGCTAATGACGCGCTCTGCCGCGGGGATGGCCTGGGGGCCGCCGCTTTGGCTGCCGGCGCTTTGGTTTCCGGCTGTGTTTTCGTCGCGGGCTTTTCGGGTTCGCTGCGCGCCGCCTCCAGCGGGCGCAACGCCGCCGGCGTCACCGCGGCCACGGGCCTTGCGCCACTTGCCGGTTCCAGGGCATCCACCGGCTCTACAGCACTCACGCGCCCCACGGGGTCCGGGGAATAGCCCACTGTCGGCACCGGCCACAGGCGGGCAGAGGCCGCCGCCTGCGGCGGCTGCTTCTCTTTGCTGCCGAACAGGCGGGAGGCCACCGAGGGCTTTTTGCCGGGCGCCTTCGCCTCGGGTGGCGTTTTCGCGGGCGAGAGGTCCTGCACGTCGCGCTTGTCCAGCCGCTCCAGCTTGTCCCACTGGAAGGGTTTGATGGTGGCGTCCTTTTTGGCCTTCGGGGCCGCTTTGGCCGCCGTCGCCGGCGGTTCCCCTGTTGACGAAGACAGCTGCACCCGGTCGCTCACCGCGCTCACCATGTCGTCCAGCACGCGGTTGCGGGCGTCCAGCGCGCTGTCATCCGCCGCGGGCATCTCCTGCTGCAGCAGGCGAAACGCCTCGATGGCCTGCGGCGTGCTGAGGCCGCCGGGCCCTGCGCTGCCCACCCGCCCGGCCGGCACATCGGCCAGGCTCTGCTGGCCGGGCAGTTCCTCGCGCCGCACGGCGGCGCTTTGCTCGGCGTTCATGCGGTCGCTGAAGCGGGCGAGGTTCTGCTGCCACTGGGGCAGCGGGGCCGCCGGCTCGGGCTTGCCCTCGAACGACTTGCGCCCCAGCGTGGTCACCGGGTCTTCCCCGGGCAGGTCTGCGCCGTAGATGGTGAGCACGTCGGCGGCGGTGGCCGCAAGGTAGGCGCCCTCGCGGATCATGGCGTTGGTGCCGCCCGACAGCTCGGAAAAAACGCTGCCGGGCACCGCGAACACATCGCGCCCATAGTCCACGGCGAAGTTGACGGTGCTCATGGTGCCGGAGTAACGGCGCGCCTCCACCACCACCAGCCCGTGGGACAGCCCGGCGATCAGGCGGTTGCGGTGAAGAAAATAGGGTTTTTCCGGCGTGGTGCCCAGCGGGTACTCGCTGACCACCGCGCCGTTGTTTTCGATCACTTCCATCAGCTTGCGGTTGGCCGCGGGGTAGCATTGGTCGTGCCCAAAGGCGATGCAGGCCACGGTGGGCCCGCCCACGGCCAGCGCCGCCTTGTGCGCCTCCGAGTCCAGCCCGGCGGCCAGCCCGCTGACGATGATGGCGCCGCCCAGCGCGATGCCGCGCCCAAGCGCCTTGGCGCACTCCACCCCGTAGGCCGACGGGCGCCGCGCGCCCACCATGCCGATGGACAGCTGGCCGTTCAGCAGCGCGGTGTCCCCTTTCACGAACAGCACCGGCGGCGGGTTGGTGATGCGCCGCAGGGTCTCGGGGTACTCGGGGTCGTCGTAGCCCAGGGCGAACACGCCCTGGGTGGCGTAGTGGTTGATGCGCAGGGCAAAGTCCTGCGGGCGGGTGCCGGCCAGGCGCCCCGCCTGCTTTTGTGTCAGCAGCTCGTCCATCTTCCCGCTGCCCAAGTTGGCGGCTATCTCCTCGGCGCCGCCGGGGAAGGCCTCCAGCAAATCGCCCGAGTTGACCGCGCCGTAGCCGAGGCCTGCCGCAAGCCACATCCAGTTCTCCGCCGCCACCGCAGTCACCTCCCTCGCATGGTCCCGTTTTTCAAAAATAAGCGTGCCGCGCCCGTTCAGGCCTGCGGATGCTTCAAATAGCTCATCAGTGCCGTGGCCGCCGCCGCCGCGTTCAGGCTCTCCACGCCGCCGTGCATCGGGATGCACAGGCGCTCGTCGGCCGCCGCCAGCGCCCCGGCCGAAAGGCCCGCGCCCTCGTTGCCCACCATCAGCGCGAAAGCGCCCCCGGCCCGCACCTCGTAAAAGGGCCGGGCGCCCTCCAGCGCCGCCGCATAAACAGTGGCGCCCGCGGCGCGCAGGTGGGCCAGCGCCTCGTCCAGCGGGCACACGGCCAGCGGGACGCGCCCCACGGCCCCCATGGAGGCCCGCAGGGCCTTGGGCGAAAAAACATCGGCGCTGCCCGGCGTGAACACGACGCCCCCCAGCCCCAGCCCCGCCGCGCTGCGCACCAGCGTGCCCACGTTGGCGGGGTCGGCCATCTGCTCGCACAGCAGCACGCCGCCGGCAGCAGAGATGGCAGGCAGGCCGAGCGGCGGCATCTCAAACAGGCAGAACAGCCCCTGCGGCGTTTGCGTGTCGCCCAGCTTTTGGGCCACGCCGTCGCTCACAAGGTACGCCTCGGGCGCAAGCTGCGCCACCTCGGGGTGGGCGCCGACCATGGCCTGGGTGAAAAAAGCGGCCCTGGCCCGCAGGCGCTGCGCAAGGTCCAGGCACAGGCGCAGCCCTTCGGCAAAAAGCAGGCCCTCCTCCGCGCGCTGGGCGGCAGACGTGGCCAGGCAGCGGGCGTGCTTCACCCGTTCGTTCGCGCGGCTGGTGATGGCAGGATGCAAGGTGCACCTCCGCTTTTATTACAGTTCTAGTGTGCAAAACGCCCGCACACACGTGTACACGTGCGCGGGCGCGCAGGGCTTTTCGGTCGGTCAGCTCGCCTTCTTGCCGGCGGCCTCTTTGGCGGTCTCCACCAGGGCGGTGAAGCTGTCCGGGTCGTGAATAGCCATCTCGCTGAGCATCTTGCGGTTCAGTTCGATGCCCGACTTCTTCAGCCCGTTCATAAAGGTGGAGTAGTTGGTGCCGCGGCTGCGGCAGGCGGCGTTGATGCGGGTGACCCACAGGCTGCGGAAGTCGCGCTTGCGCTGCTTGCGCCCGATGAAAGCATAGTTGCCGCTTTTCATCACCTGCTGTTTGGCCATTTTAAAATGCTTGGATTTACTGCCGTAATACCCCTTTGCCAATTTCAGGGTCTTTTTCCTTCTCTTGCGGGTCATCATGGCGCCTTTTACACGTGCCATATCAATTCTCCTTTACCAGTTGGTGGGCGCGCAGCAAGCGCGCGCGGCGGGAATGTGCCCGCGTTTATCAGGAATAAGGCAGCATCTGCTTGATGGCGGCCTCGTTCGTTTTGTCTACATAGGTGGGGTGGCGGAAGCCACGTTTGCGCTTGGTGGACTTTTTGGTGAGAATGTGGCTGCGGAAGGCGTTACCGCGCTTCACCTTGCCATTTTTGGTCAGTTTGAACCGTTTTTTTGCGCCGGAGTGCATTTTCAGTTTCGGCATAGCTGTGTTCCTCCTGTGGTGGCGCCCCAAACGGGCAGCGCCATGGTTTACATATTACTGCGCGGGCTTCGGCGCCTCGGGTGCGGGCGCCGGCTCTTCGGCCTTTTTGGCCTCGGCGGGCTTGGGCTGGGCCTTGGGCGCTGCGGCATCGGCCGGTTTGGGCGCGGCGGCCTTGGGTGCGGCATCGCCCTGCTTTTTGCCGCCGCCCTTGCCCTGCTCTTTCTCTTTCTCCGGGGCCAGCACCATGGTCATGCTGCGGCCCTCCAGCTTGGGCGGGCTCTCCACCACAGAGCCGGGCAGCGCCTCGGCAAAGCGGCGGTGCACGTCCAGCCCCTGCCGGGCGTGGGCCATCTCGCGCCCGCGAAAACGGATGGAGGCCTTCACCTTGTCCCCGTTTTTCAAAAACCGGGCGGCGTGCCCCACCTTGGTGTTGAAATCGTTGGTGTCGATATTCAGCGAGAGGCGCACCTCTTTCAGCTCAACGTTCGTCTGGTTTTTGCGCGCCTCTTTTTCTTTCTTTTGCTGTTCGAAGCGGTATTTGCCGTAATCCAAAATCTTGACGACGGGGGGATTCGCCTGTGGTGCGATCTTCTCCAGGTCGAGGTCGCTGTCTTCCGCCAGCTTCATCGCGTCGCGCGTGGACATC
>JBFXKS010000100.1:0-6529 GCA_050173515.1 Oscillospiraceae bacterium
TTGCCTGTCTTCAACGATTTCGAGTGGGACAAGATATTGCACAATACCAGCTATGCCCAGCGCACCAGCATGCTGCGGCACGGCATGGTGCTGCTGGACCAAAACGGCTACACACCCGGTTTTTACTCGAACTGGAACTGGGCCACACACCACTACGACGCCAGCGCCTTGCAGGCCGAAGGCTACGACTTCTGGTATGCGAACTATTTCGATAATTCGCCCAGCCGCAGCGCCAAGGCCAACCACGGCTGGCCGGGAAAAACGCCGGCGCTGTGGCAATATTCAAGCCGGGCGCACATTGCGGGCATCGCTGGCAATGTGGACGTGAACCACTGTTTCAAGGATTATTCCTTCAAGGCCATCCGCCGCTAGGGCCGATTGACGCCCAGCGTGCGATGTGCTATAGTCATGTGGACAAATGAATAGCCTGTGTATCTGCGCCTTCGGGCGCCGGCGGCACGTGGCCGCCGAGGGAACCGGATGCAAGTTCCGGACTATCCCAGTAACCGTGAAGTGGACGAAAGGGCAAATGTCACTGTTTTGTAAAAACGGGAAGACGCCCCGGTAGGATGAAGCCAAGTCGGGAGACCTGTTTACACATTTATCTTCTGGGGTTGGGAGCTGCTATACCGGCAAAGCCTGTCTTTCATCAAGGTCGCCTCCTGCTCTTTGGGGGGCGTCTTTTTGTTTTCCCAGTTCTATTCATTTGAAAATAGACAGAGCACGCATGTGCCGAGAAAGGGAAAAAGATGAAAACGAAAAAACTGTTCGCCTTGCTGTTGGCCGCCCTGATGCTGGCAGCGTTGCTGCCCGCCTGCGCGCAAAGCCCGGCAGCGGCCTCCTTCACCGACATGGCCGGCCGCGAGATCACGCTGGATGAGCCCGCGGCCCGTGTGGTGGCCGTCACCCCGGCCGACTGCGAGATCCTTTACGCGCTGGGCGCCGGGGAAACGCTGGTGGGCCGCGGCACGTATTGCGACTGGCCCGAGGCCGTGCTGGAGCTGCCCGAGGTGGAGTCGGGCCAGAGCCTCAACGTGGAGCAGGTGATCGCGCTAAAGCCTGATGTGGTGCTGATGCCCAAGATGTCCCAGACAGAAGAACAGGTGCGGGCGCTGGAGGACGCAAGCGCGCACGTGGTGGTCAGCGACGCGCAGGACATCGACGGCGTGTACGAGGCCATCCGGCTCATCGGCACGGTGACCGGCAAAGAGGCCGAGGCCGAGGAACTGGCGGCCGGCATGCAGCAGTCCTTTGCAGACATTGAGGCCGAGGCCACCGGCGACGGCAGCGAGACCATCTATTTCGAGGTCTCGCCGCTGGAATACGGCCTGTGGACAGCCGGCGGCAATACCTTTATGGACGAGCTGGCCACCATGCTGGGGCTCACCAACGCCTTTGCCGACGTGGACGGCTGGGGCGAGATCTCGCAAGAGCAGGTGATAGAGCGCGACCCGGACTATATCGTCACCATCTCCATGTACTTTGGCGAGGGCCCCACGCCGGAGGAGGAGATATTGGGCCGCGCGGGCTGGCAGGAGATGAAGGCCATCAAAAACGGCGCCGTGTTCAATGCCGACAACAACGAGATCGCACGCCCGGGCCCGCGGCTGGTGAACGCGGCCGAGGCACTGTATGCGTTCGTGTACGAGGCCATGCCGCAGGGCGCCGTGGCCTAAAGAGACACTAAAAAGACACTGAAGAGCCAATGAATGGATCAAACAGGGGAAGGGCGGCGGGCCGTTTCCCTGTTTTTAAAAAGAGGAGAACAAAATGAGCCGCCACAAAGAGACGTTCAGCATATGGCACTATCTGCTGTTTGCGCTGGCCACGGTTGCCAGTGTGCTGCTGTGCGTCTGTGTGGGCAGTGTCAACATCCCTTTGTCCCACACGCTCACGGCCTTGTGGAATGCGGTGTGGGGCCGGCCCATCCCGCAGGACATCTCCGGGCCCATCATTCTTTCGGTGCGCCTGCCGCGGGTGCTGTGTGTGGCGCTGGTGGGCGCGTCGCTGGCGCTGTGCGGCGGCGCCATGCAGGGCCTTTTGCGCAACCCGCTGGCCGACGGCTCCATGCTGGGGGTCTCTTCGGGCGCGTCGCTGGGCGCGGTCATCGCCATAGCCTTTGGCATTGCGGTGCCGGGCTTGCCGTTTGCGGGCACCATGGTGATGGCCATGCTGTTTGCCTTCTTGTCGCTGGTGGTCATCCTCTCGTTGGCCCATCGGCTGGACGCCTCCCTCGCCACCAACACCATCATCCTCATCGGGGTCATCTTCTCCATGTTCGCCAACAGCATCATCAGTTTCATCATCACCTTTTCGGGCGAAAAACTGCGTTCCATCACCTTTTGGACCATGGGCTCCCTGGCCCAAAGCAGCTACCTGAACGCCGGGGTGCTGCTGTGTGCGCTGGTGATTTTCGGCACCGTATTGCTGCTTCACGCCCGCGAGCTGAACGCCTTTGCCGTTGGGGAGGACAACGCCCGCCACGTGGGCGTGAACGTGAAAAGAGTAAAGCTGGTGGTCATGGTCATGGTTTCGGCGCTCATCGGCGTCTGCGTGTCCATCGGCGGTAGCATTGGCTTTGTGGGGCTGGTGATGCCGCACATGGCCCGCATGGTGGTGGGGCCGAACCACCGGCGGTTGCTGCCCGCCTCGCTTTTTGCCGGGGCCATCTTCCTCATGCTGGCCGATTTGGCCGGCCGCACCCTGCTGCGCCCGCTGGAGCTGCCCATCGGGGTGGTCACGTCCTTCATCGGGTCCATCGTCTTCGTCTATGTCTTCTACACCTCGAGAAAGGGGCGCGGCCATGCTTGATGTAAAGGGCCTGGGTGTGGCATATGCCGGGCAGCCGGTGCTGCGCGACGTCAGCTTTTCGCTGGGCGAAAACCAGTGGCTGATGCTGGTGGGCCCGAACGGGGCAGGGAAGAGCACCCTGGTCGGCGCCATCTCGCAGAGCGTGAGGTACACCGGCAGCGTTTTTTTGGACGGGCAGGACGCCGCCCGCCTGAAACCGGCGGCGCTGGCGCGCAAGGTGGGTGTGCTGAGCCAAAACCTGTTTGCCGCCTATGCGTTCACCGTGGGCGAGGTGGTGCGGCTGGGGCGCTATGCTTACGCGCACGGCATCTTTGCCACCGGCGACGACACCGACGAGCAGAGCGTGCAGAATGCACTGGAGATGACCGGCATGCTCCCCTTCAAAGACCGTTCGGTGCTCACGCTGTCTGGCGGGGAGCTGCAGCGCACCTTTTTGGCCCAGGTTTTCGCGCAGGACCCGGAACTGCTCATTCTGGACGAGCCCACCAGCCATTTGGACCTCGTTTACCAGAGGCAAATGTTTGCATTGATTGACCGATGGGTGGCCCAGCCGGGGCGCTCGGTGCTGTCGGTGGTGCACGACCTCTCCCTCGCCCGCGCGCACGGCACAGAGATCATGCTGCTGGACCAGGGGCGCATCGTCTCGAAAGGCCCGCCCGCCGAGGCATTCAGCCGGGAAAACCTGCAGGAAGTGTATGGCATGGACGTGCACAGCTGGATGCTGGAGATGCTGAAGCAGTGGGAGGCCTGAGCGCAGCACATAGGTGCGTCAAAAAGCCCCGATGGTCCCATGTGGACCGCCGGGGCTTTTTTGCCAATCGGTGTTCAGGCGCCGGACTGGGGGCCTTCCTGCGCAGGCGGGCCCCCAAGCAGCCGGTGTATCACCTGATAGAGCTGGTCCATGTCCAGCGGCTTTGCCACATGGGCATCCATGCCGGCGTCCAGGCATTTCTGCACGTCTTCGCTGAAGGCGTTGGCCGTCATGGCGATGATGGGCACGCTGTGCGCCTTTTCCAGCGGCAAAGCGCGTATTTTTGCGGTGGCCTCGTAGCCGTCCATCACCGGCATGTGCATGTCCATGAAGACCAGGTCATATTTTTCGGGTGCTTCGGCGAACAGGGCCAGCGCCTGCTGCCCGTTTTCGGCGCACACCACCGCCATGCCCCATTCGGCTAGCAAGGCCACCACGATCTCCCGGTTCACCTCGATGTCCTCGGCCAGCAGGGCCGTTTTGCCCGCAAAAACCGTGGGGTCTGCCTCGGGCGCGGCCCAGCGCTGGCGCAGCATGTCGCGTGTGCCGGTTTTCAGCCAGAGCTGCACTGTAAAGCAGCTTCCCTTGCCGGGCGCGCTCTCCACCGAGATGCTCCCGTGCATCAGCTCGACGATTTTGCCGCTGATGGCCAGGCCCAGCCCGGTGCCCCCATAGCGGCGCGCAATGCTGCGGTCGGCCTGCTCGAAGGCCTGGAAAAGCCGGCTTTGCTGCTCTGCGCTCATGCCGATGCCGTTGTCGGTCACGCGGCCCTCCAGCAGGCAATGGTCGTCCCGCTGTTCCAAAAGCCGCAAATCCAAGTGGATGTCCCCGTTTTCGGGCGTGAACTTGACGGCGTTGGACAGTAGGTTCAGGAAAATCTGAGACAGCCGCATATCGTCGCCGACCATCACCGGCGGAATGTTTTCGTCCAGTGTAAAGGTGAAGTGCTGGTGTTTGGCCGCGGCCTGGATGCCGATGATGCTGCGGACGTTGTGCATGGTGGCAAAAAGGTCGAAGGCCTCGCGCGCCAGCTCCATCTTGCCGGCCTCTATCTTGCTCATGTCCAGAATGTCGTTGATGATGCCCAAAAGCTGGCGGGAGGCGGCGTCGATCTTCTCGAGGTCGCGGTGCACCTGGGCGATGTCGGTGGATTTGTGTGCCAGGCCCACCATGCCGGTGATGGCGTTGATGGGCGTGCGGATCTCGTGGCTCATGTTGGACAAAAAGTCGCTTTTGGCGCGGGTGCTGGCCAGCGCCTGTTCGCGCGCCTCCACCAGGGCCAGCGTCATCTCGTTGCGCAGCATCGAGGTGGCAAACAGCAGGCTGGCCGAGCGCAAAATACCCTCCTCTGCGTCTGAAAAGCTGCGCTCGGCGCGGCAGTCGTCAAAGCCCACAAAGCCCCAAAACATCTCGCGTAAAAAGATGGGCACCACCAAAATGGAGACGATGCCCTGCGGCAAAAGCTGCTCTTGCTCTGCTTGCGACAGGTTGCGCACCAGGCCTTTCACGCTGCGCCCGCTGGACAAGGTCTCCTCCCAGCCGGGAATGTTTTCGTCATAGGGGATGTCCACCGTGATGTCGGCGCCCTGCTGCGGCGGCACGCCCTCCGACCATTCATACACCTGTGTACAGTACAGCTTGCCGTTCTTTTCGTGGTTCTTCCAGATATAGACGCGGTCCACCCGGATACTCTCGGCCAGCATGCCCATGCACTCCCACAAAAGCCGGTCGTATTCATCCGGGTCGGAGGCCAGCAAAATGGCAGCCACGTCGTTCACCGTGTGCAGCAGTTGGTCCTGCTTCAGCAGCTCCTGCACGCGGGCGTCCACCTCCACCTGCAGCATCTTGTTGTGGCCCGCTATCTCGTCCATGGCCTGTTCCAGCTGCTCGGTCTTGTTGTCGTAGGCACTGGTCAACACCGACAAATGCTGCAGGATGAGCAGCACAAAAATGGATGCGACAAAAAACATGATGCCGATGAAGTGGAACATGGGGTCCACCGGGGTGGGGCTGCCGGGCCACAGATGCACGGCGCCCACCACGAAGCCGGCGATGAAAAACAGCATCATCAGCTGGATGATCACTTTCAACACGCCGGTGTATTGGGGCAGGTTCAGCTCGGCGTCGGTATTTTTCAAGATGCGGTTGTACTTCACGGTGATGCCCACCATGAAGGCTCCGCCCAGTATCACCAGAATAAAACTGAGATATTGCATAGATACGTTTCCCTTTGCTCAGGCCGTCCCAACGGTCGCCGCCGGCGAACCGTCATTCGTTCATATCCATTATTATACCACACACGGCCGAAGGATTCACCTTTTTTCATGCCCGCTGCCAAACCGGCAGGTGCCCGCTGCATTGGCGCGCTGTGGGCTGCATGGGGAAACAGATGCGTGGATGGGATGGAATATGGCGTACAGGGATGGTATAATGTGTCTAATATCCAATTTTGATATGAGGGGGCGCAGGGCGAACCATGCATATTGTGTTGGTGATGGACCAATATGACAAGCAGAACAATGGCACCACTGTGACCACACGCCGCTTGGCGGAAAGCTTGCGCGCTGGCGGCCACATGGTCACCATTCTGGCGGGTGGCGAGCCGGAGGCGGGCAAGGTGTGCGTCAAAAAGCACACCATTCCGTTTTTCCAGCGCCTCATAGAGTCTCAGGGCATGTGCTTTGCAAAGCCGGACGCCGCCCTGTATCACCAGGCGTTCCAGCAGGCGGACATCGTCCATTTCTTCATGCCGTTCCGCTTTTGCCGCAAAGGCGAGCAGTATGCGCGGCAGATGCATATCCCCTGTGTGGCGGGCTTCCATGTGCAGCCGGAGAACATCACCTCCACGCTGTTTTTGAACCAGTGGAAGTGGCCGAACACCTGGCTGTACCAGCAGTTCCTCCGCCGGTTTTACAGCCGTTTTGCCCACATCCACTGCCCCAGCCAGTTCGTGGCAGACCAACTGGC
>JBFXKS010000101.1:0-6510 GCA_050173515.1 Oscillospiraceae bacterium
GGCCGCATGGCGGTACTGGATGTTCTCGGTGGTGCCCGTCATGTTGCGCACGGTGTTCTCGATGAGCACCTGCTTTTCGTCTTCGGGTATCAGGCGGTACAAGTCGCCCGGCTGGTAGAAGCAGTCGTCCGTCTCGTCATCCTTGGGCTCATACGAGTCCATCGCGCCCTGAATCTCCAGCGGCGGCTCCTTCTGGTCCGGCTGTTCGGCCCATTCGTCAAAGCTGTTGGGCTGGTAGTGGGTGGTGGCGCCATAGTTGCCGTCCACGCGCATCTGGCCGTCGCGGTGGTAGGCGTGCACCGGGCACTTGGGCGCGTTCACCGGGATCAGCGGGTGGTTCACGCCCAGGCGGTAGCGCTGGGCGTCCCCGTACGAGAACAGCCGCCCCTGCAGCAGCTTGTCGGGCGAGAGGCCCACGCCCGGCACGATGTTGGCCGGGTTGAACGCCGCCTGCTCCACGTCGGCAAAGTAGTTTTCGGGGTTGCGGTTCAGCTCCATCATGCCCACCGGGATCAGCGGGTACTCCTTGTGGTGCCACACCTTGGAGATGTCGAACGGGTTTTCGCCGTGGGTGTTGGCCTGCTCCTCCGTCATCACCTGGATATTCAGCTCCCAGCGGGGATACTCGCCCTTTTCGATGGCCTCGAACAGATCGCGCTGATGGCTCTCGCGGTCTTTGCCCACCAGCATCTCGGCCTCTTGGTCGGTCAGGTTCTGGATGCCCTGCTGGGTGCGCCAGTGGTATTTCACCCACACGCGCTTGTTCTCGGCGCTTATCATGCTGTAGGTGTGGCTGCCAAAGCCGTGCATGTGGCGATAGGAGGCCGGCAGGCCCCTGTCCGACATGGTGATGGTGACCTGGTGCAGCGCCTCGGGCAGCATGCTCCAAAAGTCCCAGTTGTTCTGGGGCGAGCGCATGTTGGTCTTGGGGTCGCGCTTCACGGCGTGGTTCAGGTCTGGGAAGCGCAGCGGGTCGCGCAAGAAGAACACGGGGGTGTTGTTGCCCACCAGGTCCCAGTTGCCCTCCTCGGTGTAGAACTTCACGGCGAAGCCGCGGATGTCGCGCTCGGCGTCTGCGGCGCCGCGCTCGCCCGCCACCGTGGAGAAGCGCACGAAGACGTCGGTCTTCTTGCCCACTTCGCTGAACAGCTTGGCCTTGGTGTACTGCGTGATGTCGTGGGTGACGGTGAAGGTGCCGAAAGCGCCGGAGCCCTTGGCGTGCATGCGCCGCTCGGGGATCACCTCGCGGTCGAAATGGCCCAGTTTTTCAATGAACCAGGGATTCTGGAGCATCATTCCGCCCCGCGCGCCCGCGGTGGTGGAATTGGTGTTGTCGGCAACGGGGGCCCCGGCCGCTGTGGTCAGGCGTTTGTCTTTCTTCATTCTGCTGCCTCCTTGCATTTCTCTGGTATTTTTTTTGACCCGTTCATCAGGTGCAAATACATAACCATATCCGCGCACGAAAGTCAATTTCTATTTTGTAACATTTGCATAAACTTCTCTCTTTTGCCCCGGCGCGCCCGCGTTTTCTCTTTTATAGCACGGCCCGCGCCCAAAACCCTGTTGTAATGCGCCACCTGCCCGCACACACCCAAAAGGCGCCCTTGCAATACGCAAGGGCGCCTTTTGTTGTGGCCATTTTCAGGCCGAGGCCTCTTTTTACAGGTCGTAGTACATCTCGAACTCCACCGGCTGCGGCAGCTGGTTGTAGCGCGCGGCGTCGGCGCGCTTGTTTTTGATCCAGATATTGATGAGCTGCTGCGGGAACACCCCGCCCGCCGTCAGGAAGTCGTGGTCGGCCTCCAGCGCGTCCAGCGCCTCGTCCAGCGAGCGCGGCAGCTGGCGGATGGCCTTCTGCTCTTCCTCGGACAAGGTGTACAGGTTGAAATCGTATGGGCCATAGCCCTCCTTATGCGGGTCGATCTTCTTTTGCACGCCGTCCAGCCCGGCCATCAGCATGGCGGCGTAGGCGTAGTAGGGGTTGCAGGTGCCGTCTGGCGAGCGCAGCTCGAAGCGCTTGTCCATGGGGTCCTTGGCATAGGCCGGGATGCGGATGACGCTGCTGCGGTTCGAGGTGGCGTAGCCGATGGTGACGGGCGCCTCGTAGCCGGGCACCAGCCGCTTGTACGAGTTGGTGCTGGGGTTGGTGAAGGCGCACAGGGCGCGCGCGTGCGTCAGCAGCCCGCCGATGAAGTACAGCGCGGTGTCGCTGAGCTGCGAGTAGCCTTTTTCGTCGTAGAATAGCGGCTGGCCGTCCTTGAACAGGTGCATGTGCACGTGCAGGCCGTTGCCCGCCTCTGCAAAAATGGGCTTGGGCATAAAGGTGGCCGTCTTATTCTCGGCAATGGCGGTATTTTTTATCAGGTATTTGGCCATCATGGTCTTGTCGGCCATCTCCAGCATGGTGCCGAACTCCACCTCTATCTCCAGCTGGCCGGGGCCGCCCACCTCGTGGTGGTGGTATTTCACCAAAATGCCCTGCTCTTCCATCAGCATGCACACCCGGCTGCGGAAGCCGCTGAGCTTGTCCATGGGCGGGGCCATGTGGTAGCCGCCCTTCAGCGGCATCTTGTAGCCCAGGTTGTGCCCTTCGTCACCGGTGTTCCACTCGGCCTGCTCGGTGTCGATGCGATACTTCGAGCAGCTGGGCTTCACCTCATAGCTCACATGGTCGAACACGTGGAACTCGAACTCCGGGCCGATGCGCATCTCGTCGGCGATGCCGGTCTGCTTCATATACTCCTGCGCGTGGAAGGCCACGTTGCGCGGGTCCTGGTCGAACCGGCGGTTCTCGGGCAGCTCGATGACGAACACGTCGCCGATCATGGCCAGGGTGGGCACCTCGGCATAGTCGTCCACATAGGCGCTGGCAAGGTCTGGCACGAACACCATGTCGCTTTTTTCCACCGGGGCAAAGCCATAGTTGGAGCCGTCGAAGCCGATGCCGTGTTTCAGCGTTTTCTCGGTGAGGCGCTCGATGGGCATGGTGAGATGCCTCCAGCGCCCGTTGAGATCTATCATCATAAAGTCGGCCATTTTTATCCCGTTTTCGCTGCAATAGGCCTGCGCCTGCTGAATCGTTTGGAACATAAGCAAAACCACCTCACGCATTCTTCTTTATTGTCCTCTGATACCGTTTTTTATTATACCGGCAATTCACCTGTTTGACAATTGCCGCGCCAAAAAAAGCCATAAAAAAGGCGGCGCTGCAAAAGCGCCGCCCGGCAGATCTGCGCCGGCTGGGCCGCTGGCGCACCGAGATGATGCGCATGGCATCTGCCATCAGCCCAGCGCCGTTTCCAGCGCCGCGATGCAGTCGGCTTTTTTCAGCGCGCGCACGGCCTGCTTGGTGTGCAGGATGCTGTGCGGGGCCATGGACAGCTCGTCCACGCCCATGGCGATGTAGTGGGGCAGCAGCTGTGGGTCGGCGGCGCTCTCGCCGCAGATGCCCACCGGGATGCCGTGGCGGTGGGTCGTGTGCACCACGTGCTGCACCATGCGCAAAATGGCGGTGCCACCCGGGGTGAACAACGGGCGCACCAGGGCGTTGGTGCGGTCTACGGCATAGGTGTACTGCGTCAGGTCGTTTGTGCCGATGCTGATGAAGTCCACCAGCGGGGCCAGCTGGTCCACCATGACGGCGGCGGCCGGGGTCTCCACCATGACGCCGAGCCGGATGCCCTCGGCCACGGCCTGCCCTTCCTGCAACAGGGCCGCTTTGGCCTCGGCCACGGCCTTCAGAGCGGCCTTTAGCTGGTGCACATGGCTGACCATGGGAAAAAGGATGCACAGCTTGCCGTGCACCGACGCGCGCAGCAGCGCCCGCAGCTGCGCGGCGAAAAGCTGGGGCTGCGCCAGGCAGATGCGGATGGCGCGGAAGCCAAGGGCGGGGTTGTCCTCCTCGGGCAACTTCAGGTAGTCGGCCTGTTTGTCGGCGCCGACGTCCAGCGTGCGCACCACCACCGGGTGCGGGGCCATGGCCGAGAGGGCCATTTTGTAGGCCTCGTACTGCTCGTCCTCGCCGGGGGCCTCGCTGCCCGCAAGGTAGAGGTACTCGCTGCGGAACAGGCCGATGCCCTCGGCGTCGTGCTCCAGCGCGCTGTGCACCTCGCCCGCGTCGCTAATGTTGGCGTGCAGGGCGATGGTTGCGCCGTCCAGCGTCTGGGCGGGCAGGCCGTGCAGGGCCTTCAGCAGGCGATGCGCGTCTTCCAGCGCGGCCTGCTTCATGCGGTATTGGGCGATGGTGTCTTCGCCCGGGTCCAAAATGACGGTGCCCTCTTCGCCGTCCACGATGACAAAGGCGCCGTCTTTCAGCTTGGCAAACCCCGTGCCCAGCCCCGAGACGGCGGGAATTTTGAGCCCGCGGGCCAAAATGGCCGCGTGGCCCATGCCGCTGCCCTTTTGGGACACAAAAGCCAGCACCCGGCTTTTGTCCAGCTGCACGGTCTGGCTGGGAAACAGCTCTTCGGCCACCACCACAGCGGGCTGCCTGCCCTGCATCACCACGGGCTTGCGGCCCATCAAAATGTCCACCACGCGGCGGGACAAATCGATGATGTCGGCCGCGCGCTCGCGCATGTAGGCGTCGCCGATGACGGCGAACACATTGGCGAATTGCTGGCCGGTGAGGTACACCGCATACTCCGCATTCAGCGACTCGGTCTCGATGATGCCGTGGATATTGTCCAGAAAATGCTGGTCCTCCAGCATCATCTTGTGTATCTCGAAGATGGCGGCCATCTGGGCCCCGGCAGAGCGCAGGGCACTGTGATACAGCGCCATCACCTGCCGCTTGGCCGTCTCGATGGCGGCGTCTGCCCGCGCGCGCTCGGCGGCCATGTCGGCCACCGTCTGCATCGGTGGCGGGCCGCTCTCGCTTTGCAACCGGCACACCGGCCCCATCGCGATGCCCCGGCTGATCGCCAGCCCTTCCATTATCCCCATACTGTCGCCATCCCATTCATTTTTCTGTGTTTGCCACCGGAACCCGAACGCCGCCTGCCGCCGGCGGCCGAATGTTCATTGGGCGCGTTTTTTTCTTTTCCCCAGTATAGCGGTTTTTATGCTTTTTTGCAAAAATGGTGTATACTGGAACGCGACGGCGCCGCAGGGTGGCAGCGGCCTTTGTGCAAAGGCGATGCAGGCGGCGCCCATGGAAGCTTTTTTTAAAAAGGAGCGTGCTGTGTTTTGAGCGATGGGATGATTTTGGCCCGCGGCGAAGGCGGGGTGGCGTGATGGGCTATGCCGCCTTGGTGCTAGATATAGACGGCACGCTGGTGTGCCCCGAGCGCCCGCGGCCCAGCGCCGCGTGCATTGCGGCGCTGGGCGGCCTGCAAGCGCGCGGCGTGGCGGTGATGGTGGCCACAGGGCGCGGGCCCTTTTTGTGCACCACACAGCTGCTGGGCGGCTTCGTGCCGGACTATCGGGTGTGCGCGAACGGCGCCTATGTGATGGACGCCGCCGGGCGCACTGTATACCAGAACCGCTTTACAGAAGAGCAGTTCCACGGGCTGGTGGCCTATGCACGCAGCACGGGGCACCGCCTGAGTTTCACCTACGAGGACGCCTACCACGTTTACAGCGACTCCGACGAATACCTGCTTCGCTTCGACGCCCGGCCGCGGCCCGTGGCCCACGTGAAAGACGGGGCGCACACGCAACCGCAATTGAGCGCCATGCCCTTTGGCGCGTTTTACATCATGCCGCCCGAGCACAGCGCGGCGGCGCGCGCGGCCAACGGCGGGTTGAAGATGCTGCAGTCCTTCCCCGGGGGCTTCGACGTGTGCAAGACGGAGATGGGCAAGGCCGTGGGCGTGGACGCCCTGCTGCAGCAGCTGGGGCTGGAATGGCGCGACGTGGTGGCCGTGGGCGACAGCGAGAACGACCTGGAGATATTGCAGGCAGCGGGTCTGGGCATTGCCATGGGCAACGCGCCCGAAGGCGTGAAGCAGGCGGCAGATGCCGTGACGGCCAGTGTTCAGGAAGACGGCGTTTTGCAGGTGATAGAAGCGTATTTTTAAGGCGCGCAAGCGCGAGCGATGGCTTGCTGAAATTGTTAGCATAGTGCAGGGCGAAGGGTCGTACTTTTGGAATTGACCCAAAAGTACCAAAAAGTCCCCGGGGGTTGCGATTCCCCCGGACCCCTAAACGCTAGAGGTACTCTGTGCCTAAAATTCCGAAACAGTACTTTGCGCCATTCGGAATTTTTACGGCACAGGTTATTCTAAGAGCGGTCAAGGTCTAAGATCTTCGCCCTTAACTTAAATGGCACGGCCGGCAGTGAAACAGACATGTTATTAGGTACTGTTGTCTGTTTCACAGGCCGTGCGACATCTAGCGTGCGGAGGTCCGGAACCATCGCAAGGTTCCGGCCACCTTTTGTTACTTTTGGGTGAGTCCAAAAGTAAGGTCTTCGCTCTGTTTTTAGCGCCCGATCCGCGCAAGCCATCAATTGCGCTTGCACGCCCTTCTGTTTGATATTTCCGGGCCAAATCCAAACGCACGAGCTTT
>JBFXKS010000102.1:0-6493 GCA_050173515.1 Oscillospiraceae bacterium
CGCTCGGGCAGCGAGAGGTGGGTCCCGACGTCCACACTGCCCACGGAGACGTAGTTTATGGGGGCATCGGCCTCCAGGTTTTCAAACACGGCGACCACCGAGGCCGGCGGGGTGTCCTTGCTGGACAGGCCATAGCGCCCACCCACGATGACCGCGTCGCTCTTGCCGGCCAGCGCCGTCACCACGTCCATATACAGCGGCTCGCCCAGGGCGCCCGGCTCTTTGGTGCGGTCCAGCACGGCGATCTTCTTCACGGTCTTGGGAATGGCGGCCATCAGGCGGTCGGTGCAGAAGGGGCGGTACAGCCGCACCTTCACGATGCCCACCTTTTCGCCGGCGGCCACCAGGTAGTCGATGACCTCCTCGGCCACATCGCACATAGAGCCCATGGCGATGATGATGCGCTCGGCGTCGGGCGCGCCGTAGTAATTGAACAAGGCGTAGTCTGTGCCGATCTTTTTGTTCACCTCGCCCATGTAGTGCTCCACGATCTCGGGCACGGCGTCGTAGTATTTGTTGGCGGCCTCACGGTTCTGGAAGAAGATGTCGCCGTTTTGGTGGCTGCCGCGCATGGTGGGGTGCTGCGGGTTCAGCGCGCGGGCGCGGAAGGCGGAGAGCGCCCCTTTGTCCATCATGCCGCGCAGCTCCTCGTAGTCCCAGGCCTCTATCTTCTGGATCTCATGGCTGGTGCGGAAGCCGTCGAAGAAGTTGAGGAAGGGCACCCGGGCCTTGAGGGCCGACAGGTGGGCCACCGGCGTCAGGTCCATCACCTCCTGCGGGTTGGACTCGGCCAGCATGGCAAAGCCCGTTTGGCGGCAGGCGTAGATGTCGGAATGGTCGCCAAAAATGCTGAGCGCGTGGGTGGCCACCGTGCGCGCGCTGACGTTGATGACAGCAGGCAGCAACTCGCCCGCCATCTTGTACATGTTGGGGATCATGAGCAGCAGGCCCTGGCTGGCGGTGTAGGTGGTGGTGAGCGCACCCGCGTTCAGGCTGCCGTGCACGGCGCCGGCGGCGCCGCCCTCGCTTTGCAGCTCGATAACACTGACCTGGTCGCCAAAAATGTTCTCAAGGCCAGATGCCGACCAGGTGTCGGTGATCTCGGCCATAGGGGAGGATGGCGTGATGGGATAGATGGCGGCCACCTCGGTAAACGCATAGCTGGCATGCGCCGCAGCGGTGTTTCCATCCATAGACTGTTTCGTTCTGGGCATGGTGTTCCTCCTGACATTTAGTTTGTGCGTAGGCCATGTGTCGGGCGAATCCAGGGCATCCTATTTTCGGCACCCCTTTTAATGCGCACTTATTTTATATAATAACACCGGGCGTATTCAAGTGCAAGCAAATCGCCGCAAAAATCGGGGTTTTTGTAGGGCGCGTAAGCGCGAGCGATGGCTTGGCGCAGCGAAACTGCCCGCCCTTAACGCATCACTTCCTCGCTGCGCTCGTTGCTCTGCGAGGGCGGTGTGCTTTTGTTTTGCCTACGGCAAATCCAAAAGCAGTGCTAAAGCACCCTGCCTCGGCCCTAAAGGGCCCTTCCCGCTGCGTCGCGCCTTCGGCGCTCCAGCCCTTGCACGCACCGCAAGGGTGCGGCTTCGGGCTGCATCGGGCTCGGCAGTTTCGCTGTGCGAAGCCTGCCTCGGCCCTAAAGGGCCCTTCATTTGACTTTTATCCGTCAAGCTCCTAGAATGAAAAAGTCGGGCGGGCCGGGGTTTTCGGCCCGGCGTGATAATTGGGCAAAAAATGCAAAACAAATCAAGGAAAAATGGAACGGGGGCCGGCGGTGCATCACGAGAAAAAGCTTTCCAGCAAGGAGATTTTTGCCGGGCGCGTGGTGCGCCTGACCGTGGATGAGGTGGAACTGGAGAACGGCAAGCCCGCTTTTCGCGAGGTGGTGCACCACAACGGGGGCGCCGCCGTGGTGGCATTGAACGAGAAAAACGAGGTGGCGCTGGTGCGGCAGTTTCGCTATGCCGCCGGGCGCGAGCTGCTGGAGATCCCGGCCGGGAAGGTGGAAGTGGGCGAGGACCCCCGCGACACCGCCATACGCGAGTTGGGCGAGGAAGCGGGCCTTGCCGCCGACCGCTTCGCGGCCTTCGGCCGCATCATCCCCACCTGCGCCTACTGCACCGAGGTCATCTCCCTGTTTGTGGGCACGGGCCTGCACGAGGTGGCGCGCCATTTGGACGCCGACGAGTTCGTGGACCTTGTGTGGATGCCGCTGGATGAGGCGGTGGCCATGGTTTTGGACGGGCGCATAGAGGACAGCAAGACCGTGGCCGGCCTGCTGCGGGCCCAGCTGTTGCAAAACCGCGGGCTTTTGTAGGGTATCGGCGCGGGCGTGGCGGCAAGCCGGCGGAAGGCCTTCGCCGGCTTTTTTATGGGGTTCTTTTGATTTTCGATGGCATTTTCGGGGCATTTAATATGCTTTTATTTCGTCGATAAAATGCCTGTTCTTGTGCCGGCGCGTGACGCTTTTTCGCCGCGGCAGAAAGCCACCCCGGCAAACGCGGGCACAAAAAAGCCACCGATGATATCGGTGGCTTTTCGCTTTGCTCTGTATTCGGCGCGCGCCCTAGGCCTGCGGGGCGCTGGGCGGCTGGGTGTCGGCCGGCTTCACGGTGAGGGGGTTGTCCAGCTCGGGCGAGAGGGTGGGCGCGGCCGGTTTTTTCTTGAAGCGGTCGGCGTCGACGATGTCGCCGTCCGGCAGGGCGCTGGCCGAGGCCTTGCCGCTGCTGTTGATGACGAAGAAGACGGCCAGGATGAGCAGCACCAGCCGGATGATGACCAGCACATACAGCACCATGCCGTTGCCCGAAAGGTTGGGCAGAAACTGCTGCACAACATAGTTCACCATGGTGGTCTGCATGGTGAAGGTGACCAGCTCGAAAACGACGGCCAGAATGGTGCCCACCAGCACACCGCGGCCGGCGCCGGCCTTCAGCGGCTGATAGGATGAGAACATCCAGATGGACAGCACGGCAGCCAGCGGGACGAACAGCAGCGCGGCCAGCCAGACGAAGGGCACGTTGCCCAGCGTGGAGCCCTGCATCACGGCTCGAGTGAAGAGCATTTGGTAGATGGCCAAAACACCGTACAGAATGCCGGCGGCAACCCGGAACCCTTTGACAGGAGACGTCTCTTTCATCACAAAAACCTCTTTTCCGGCGTCGGGCGGGCCCGAAACCTTTCGTTTGCTTGGTTTTATTCTGTAAAATGTGGCGGTGAAATTTGAACGAGCGCCATATTTAGCTGATTCTATCACATTTGCCCGGGTTTGTAAAACCCTTTATTTGTGAATTTTACGCGTCGTCATCGCCGGCGGCGTCTTCTGCGGGGTCCGGCTCTTGCAGCGCCTCGGCCTCTTCGGCGTCCTCCGCCTCCAGGCGGGCCAGCTCCTCGCGGCTCAGTTCCTCTTCGGGCTCGGCCTCCTCGGGGCGCGCGGTGTCGGCCTCGTCGTCGCGCTCGGCGCGGGCCATCATCACCACGCGGTCGCCCTCGGCCAGGCGCATCACGCGCACGCCGCCGCCGTAGCGGCTTTGCACGGCAATGTCCTCGGCGTGCATGCGGATGATGATGCCTTCGAGCGAGATGAGCAGGATGTCGTCGGTCTCCTGCAGCACCTTCACGGCCGCCACGCACCCGCCGCGGTAGTTCAGCACGCCCTTGCCGCCGCGCTTTTGCACGCGGTATTCCTCTATGGGCGTGCGGCGGCCCTTGCCGGCCTCGGCCACGGTCATCAGCGTGGCGCCAGCGCGCACCGCCGAAACACCCACCACATAGTCGCCCTGGGGCATGCGGATGGCGCGCACGCCGCGCGAGGCGCGGCCCAGCACGCGCGCGTCCGACTCTTTGATGCGGATGGCGCGGCCCTGGTGCGTGGCGATCATCAGCTCGCTGTTGCCGGAGGTGATACGCGTCCAGGCCAGGGCGTCGCCCTCGTCCAGCCGAATGGCGATGAGGCCGCTTTTGCGGATGTTGCGGTAGGCGGCCAGCGGGCTGCGCTTGATGAGGCCGCCCTGTGTGACCATGGTGACGAAGCCCTCCTCGCGGTCTTTGGAGAGGCGCAGCATGTTGGTCACCTTTTCGTCGGGCTGCAGCTGCAGCAGGTTCACAATGTTGGTGCCCTTGCTGGCGCGGCTGCCCTCGTACACCTGGTAGCCCTTCAGCCGGAAGGCGCGCCCGATGTTGGTGATGAAGAGGATGTGGTCGTGGCTGGAGGCGATGAACAGCTCCTCCACAAAGTCCTCGTCCTTGTGGGACAAGCCGGTGACCCCGCGCCCGCCGCGGCGCTGGGTGTGGTATTCGGCCACGGCCATGCGCTTGATGTACCCGGCGTGGGTGAGGGTGAAGACACACTGCTCCTCGGGAATGAGGTCTTCGATGTCCACCTCGCCGCTCACCGCGGCGATCTCTGTGCGGCGTTCATCGCCGAATTTTTCGTTGAAGGCGATGAGCTCGGCCTTCACCAGCGCCAGCACGCGGCCCTCGTCCGCCAGAATGGCCTGCCATTCGGCGATCTTGCGGGTCAGCTCGGCAAACTCGTTCTCTATTTTTTCCAGCTCCAGCCCGGCCAGCTGGCCCAGCTGGAAGTTGACGATGGCCGAGGCCTGCACGTCATCGAAGCCGTACTGGTCCATGATGGCCTTCTTGGCCTCGCTTTTGCCGCCGCGCGTGGCGCGGATGGTGGCGATGACCTCGTCCACAATGTCGATGGCGCGGCGCAGGCCCTCAAGGATATGCGCGCGCTCCTGCGCTTTTTTCAGGTCGAACGCCGTGCGCCGGCGGATGACCTGGGCCTGGAAGTCCACATAGCGGCGCAGCATGGTCTTCAGGTCCATCACCTTGGGCTGGCCGTCGTCCAGCGCCAGCATGATGACGCCGATGGAGTCCTGCAACTGCGTCATGTGGTACAGCTGGTTCAGCACCACCTGGGGGTTGGCGTCTTTGCGCAGCTCGATGACCACGCGCATGCCCTTGCGGTTGGTCTCGTCGTTGATGTCCACGATGCCGTCGATGCGCTTTTCCTTGTTCACCAGGCGCTCGATGTCCTGCTGGAGCTTGGCCTTGTTCACCATGTAGGGCAGCTCGGTGATGATGATGTGGAAGCGGCCGTTCTTCTGCTCCTCTATCTCGGCGCGCCCGCGCAGCAGGATCTTGCCGCGGCCGGTGGCATAGGCCGCGCGGATGCCGCTGTAGCCCATGATGATGCCGCCGGTGGGAAAGTCTGGCCCTTTGATGTGCTCCATCAGGCCCGGCAGCGTGATGTCGGGGTCGTCGATGAGGGCCACGGCGCCGCTGATGACCTCGGAGAGGTTGTGCGGCGGGATGTTGGTGGCCATGCCCACCGCGATGCCCGTGCTGCCGTTGCACAGCAGGTTCGGGTAGCGGGCGGGCAGCACACTGGGCTCCTGCTTGGACTCGTCGAAGTTCGGCACGAAGTCGATGGTGTCGCGGTCGATATCGGTCATCATGGAGACGGCCATGCGGCTCATGCGGGCCTCGGTGTACCGGTAGGCCGCAGGCGGGTCGCCGTCCACGCTGCCAAAGTTGCCCTGGCCCTCCACCAGCGGGTAGCGCAGGCTGAAGTCCTGCGCCATGCGCACCATGGCGTCGTACACGCTGGCGTCGCCGTGCGGGTGGTAGCTGCCCAGCACCGAGCCCACGGTGTCGGCGCTTTTTTTGAACGGATGGGAGGGGTCGTTCCCGCGCTCGTACATGGTGTAGAGGATGCGGCGGTGCACCGGCTTCAGCCCGTCGCGCACGTCGGGCAGCGCGCGGGCCACAATCACGCTCATCGAGTAGTCGAGGAAGCTGTCCTTCATCTCCTTTTCGATGTCGCGCACGATGAGGGTGGAGCCGGGGTAGTCCTCCATGAACACTTTTCTATCTTTTTCCAAAAGCTGATCCCTTCCCTTGCCCAGCCGCGGGCTTTATTGCGAAGCAACAACAAGCATATCATCCGGTGCCCCTTGGGGCGGTGGTGCGCGGCCCCAAGGGGCACACAGAGCCCGGGGCCTGCACCACTATTCGAGCGATGGCACGCACGAATAAATGCGCACAAAATGGCAGGATAAATGCCTTTAAAATAACTGAAAAATGCCGGTTAAATAACCATTGCCCGCCTAGATGTCCAAGTTTCTAACGTATTTTGCGTTGGCCTCGATGAACTGGCGGCGTGGCTCCACCTTGTCGCCCATCAATATGGTGAAGGTCTCGTCGGCGGCCTCGGCGTCGTCCACGCTTATCTGCACGATCATGCGGTTCTCGGGGTTCATGGTGGTCTCCCACAGCTGCTCGGGGTTCATCTCGCCCTGGCCCTTGTTCCGGCTGTTCTTCGGCTCGCCCTTCTCCTGCGACAGCTGCGCCATCTCGGCCTCGGTGTAGGCATAGCGGATGTCCTTGCCTTTTTGCAGCTTGATCAACGGGGGCTGGGCCACAGAGATATGGCCGGCCTCCAGCTGCGGGCGCATGAAGCGGAAGTAGATGGTGA
>JBFXKS010000103.1:0-6482 GCA_050173515.1 Oscillospiraceae bacterium
ACGGCTTCGCCCCCGGTGCCGCCGGTCTCGAAAAACAGCACCGCGTCCGGCGGGAAGTAGAACTCCTGCCCGGCCTTGTAGAACACCAGCTTTTGGGACGCGGCGCTCTGCAGGGCGGCTTGCTGCAAAGCCTGCACGGTGTCGTCCACCCGGGCGCAGCGCACCACCACCTCGGTTTCTTCAAAGGCAGGGTCCACCTCGATATGGAATTTCACGGCACCCCTCCTTTGGCCACCCGGCAAGGCGCGGGCCCGGCGCCTTGTGCTGGTTTTATTATAGCACCGCCGCCCCCCACGGGGAAAGGCCCGCGCGCCAAGCGGGCACCCGGCGCCGGTAAGCGGTGCAAAAATGTGTATCAAACGGTTGCACGACACCATCATTTATTGCTTGAATAACTATATCTTGCATGGTAATATTAGGCGAACAGGGTTTGCCGAGGAGCAAACCAAAGGCGCCCGCACCAAACCAAACCCGTGTTTTCAGCGCGGCGCCCCATATCAACCCCACAGCGAAGACAGAGAGAGGAGCTGCCTGCATTGGCCAACGACAAAGACAAAATGGTGGATTACCCGGATTACGACCCCAACCAGCGCGTGCCCTTCCCGCCCCAGCCCGGCGCCACCAGCCCGTTCGGCACACCCGGCGCGCGCAAGGAAGAGGAACAGGAACCCCAAAAGCCCTATTATGAGACCTACGACCCGGACCCCGTGACGGTGGACCCGTCGCAGACCACGCTGGGCGCCCCCGATATCCGCGACCCGCACCTGAAATTGCCGGAAGACGCGGATTTGGACGAGCTGAGCCCCAACATCGACCACAAGGAGTGAAACGCACAAGCCCCGCGGCCACCGCGGGGCTTTACGTGTATGCCAGCCGGCCGGGCCCATTCGCCGCGGCCGGGCGCAAAATTTTTCATTTCTAAGGAGACAGGGACCATTGAAGAAAAAACATATGTTGCGTGCACTGGCCGCCGCGCTGGCGCTGCCGTGCCTGTTGCTGGCCACCGGCTGCGGCGGGCCAGCAGCCCCGCCCTCCAGCGCGGTTTCCGGGTCGGAAAGCATCAGCGCGCCGGTTGCCGGCGAAGAAAAGGAGTCTGTTATGGTTGAGATCGTTATGAAGGACTTTGGCGTGATGAAACTGGAACTGGACAGCGAGGCCGCGCCCATCACGGTGGAGAATTTTGTCAAGCTGGCGCGCGAGGGTTTCTACGACGGCCTCACCTTCCACCGCATCCAAAAGGATTTCATGATCCAGGGCGGTGACCCGGACGGCAACGGCAGCGGCGGCCCCGGCTACGGCATCAAGGGCGAGTTTGCCGACAACGGCTGGGACAACCCCATCTCCCACACGAAGGGCGTCATCAGCATGGCGCGCAGCAACCTGCCGGATTCCGCCGGCAGCCAGTTCTTCCTGGTGCACGGCGACGCCACCTTCCTGGACGGCGGCTATGCGGCCTTTGGGCACATTGTGGAAGGGCTAAACGTGCTGGACGCGCTGGCTGAGGTGGAGTGTGAGTTCAACCCCTATGACGGCGCCAATGGGGCCTACAGCACGCCGGTGGACCCGCCCGTTATCGAGACCATCCGCGTGGTGGAGGACTAAAGGGCGGTGGGCCGCATCAAAAAGCTGTTCTCCTTTTTTTGGGACCGCAGCCTGCTCATCTTCCTCATCATCGGCGCGGCAAACACCATCGTGTCCTGCGCCATCAGCTTCGCCCTCACCTACTGGGCGGGCTGGGGGCTGTTTTGGTCCACCTTCACGGCCTACGCGCTGTGCAGCGTGCCCAGCTTTTATTTCAACCGCCGTTTCAGCTTTCAAAGCCGCGCCCCGCTGGGGCCCAGCGTGCTGCGGTTCACCCTCATCATCGCCGCCTGCTTCTTTCTCTCCTACGGGCTGAACCAGGTGGTGGTGCCCGCGCTGCGTGCCCGCTTTTTTCCGGGCTTGGGCGAGGTGTGGTACATCTTGCTGCGGCTGGTGGGCATCCAGGTGGTGTTCACCTTGCTGAACTATGTGGGCCAGCGCCTGTGGGCCTTCAAGGAGTGAGCTGCGCTGAGCGCATAGACAAAGCAAAGAACCGGCAGCGGGTGCAACGGGGCACCGGCCGCCGGTTTTTCGTGTATTTAATCGCGGCTTTTTTCCGCATTTGTTTTGACGATTAAACGCCAGTTTCTTTAAATCAATGCCGGCGTGGTGGCAGGCTGCGGCCGGCCTCCTTCAGGCGGAAGCGCGAGACCAGCGCGTCCAGCAGGCCGGCCTGGGCACTCATCTCCTCGCTAGCCGCGGCGCTCTGCTCGGCGGTGGCGCTGTTGGCCTGCACCACCTGCGAAATCTGGTCGATGCCGGTGTGCACCTGCGCAATGCTCTGGCTCTGGCTCTCAGAGTCGCTGGCGATGGCCTGCACCAGCCCCAGCGTCTCGGCGGTCAGGCCGGCCATGCTCTTCAGCGCCTGGCCGGTCTTCTCCACCGTGGTGCTGCCGGTGGCCACGCTCTCGCGGCTGTTCTCTATCAGGTCGGTGGTCTGCTTGGCGGCCTCGGCGCTTTTGCCGGCCAGGCTGCGCACCTCGTCGGCCACCACGGCAAAGCCCTTGCCGTGCACCCCGGCGCGTGCGGCCTCCACCGCGGCGTTCAGGGCCAAAATGTTCGTTTGGAAGGCGATGTCCTCGATCACCTTGATGACGCCGGTGATCTGCCGCGAGCTCTCGTCGATGGCGGCCATGGCCTGCTGGACCTGCTGCATGTAGCGCACGCCGTCCTCCATCTGCGCCTCGGCCCGGCGGGTGACGTCCAGCGCCTTTTGCGCGGCCACGGCGTTGTTGTCGCTCTGGCCCATCACCTCGGAAAGCGTGGCCGAAAACTCCTGCACGCTGGCCGCCTGCTGGGTGGAACCCTGGGACAGCGCCTGCGCGCTTTGGGCCACCTGCTGCGAGCTGGCCGTCACCTGCTGCGCCGACTTGCGTATCTCGAGCACCAGGTGGTTGTTGTTGGCCAGCAGCTCGGCAATGGCCTTGTTCACCACGTCTTTTTCGCTGCGCACCGGGATGCTGGCCGTGTAGTCGCCTCCGGCCACCGTTTGCAGCACCTCGGCCTGCTGGCGGATGCCATCCACCATGATAAGGAACTTCTCGGTCAGCACACCCAGCTCGTCCTTGGCGCGGTGCGTCAGCTCCACGTCGATATCCCCCAGGGCGATCTGCTCGGAGGCGGCGGCCAGGGCCTTGGCCGGGTAGGCCACCTGCTTGGCAATGGTGCGCCCCAACATGAAGATGCACACAAAATAGACCACGAGGTAAGCGGGGAAGGCGATGATGAACCAGCGGAACACCGTCTGCTCTGCCTCGCTGCTTACCAGCCCGCGCATGATGAAAAAGGCCACAAAGAACAAAAGAAAGGTGAAGACGGAAATAACAAGATAGATCGGAATCATTTTTTGTCGGATGCTCATGTCTTTCATGTGGATTCCCCCGTCCCTTTTTGTCGTGCGCTGCTTCCTCGCGGATGGTGCATTCGGCGTTGCCGCCTGGCCCCTGGCCCATCAAGCGTTATTCCACTGGAACCATCCAGCCATGGTCGTCCGGCAGGCGCCCCCACTGGATGCCGGTGAGCGTATCGTACAGCCGGGCGGTGAGTGTGCCGGTGGTGCCGCCGTGGATGCACACCGTCTCGTCTTTGTAGCGCAGCTCGCCCACGGGGCTGATCACCGCGGCCGTGCCGGTGCCAAAGGCCTCTTCCAGCCGGCCATTGCGTGCGGCGTCCATCAGTTCGTCTATGGCTATCTGCTCTTCGCGCACGGTGTAGCCCCAGCCCTGCAGCAGCTCCATGCAGCTCATGCGGGTGATGCCGGGCAGCACGGTGCCGCCGGCGGTGGGTGCCGTCAGTATCTCGCCGTCCACCTTGAAAAAGCAGTTCATGCTGCCCACTTCTTCCACATACTTGCGCTGGGCGCCGTCCAGCCACAGCACCTGTGTGTAGCCCAGCTGCTCGGCCTTCACCTGCCCGGCCAGGCTGGCGGCGTAGTTGCCGCCGCACTTGATGGCCCCGGTGCCGCCCGGCGCCGCGCGGGTCAGTTCATCCTCCACATAGATCTTCACCGGGTTCAGCCCTTCGGCGTAGTATGGCCCCACGGGCGAGCAGATGATGAAGAACAGGTAGCTGCTGCTGGGCTTCACCCCGATGTGCGGCTCGGTGGCAATGGTGCATGGGCGGATATACAGGCTGGTGTTCGGGCTGGCGGGCACCCAGTCCCGCTCCAGCGCCACCAGTGCCTTCACCGCCTGCACAAAGTCCGCCTGTGGCAGCTCCGGGATGCACAGCCGCCGGTGGGTGGAATTCATGCGCGCGGCGTTGCGGTCTGGCCGGAACAGCTGCACCGCGCCGGTGGGCGTGCGGTAGGCCTTCATGCCCTCAAAACACTCCTGCGCGTAGTGGAACACCATCGAGGCCGGGTCCAGCGCCAAGGGCCCATACGGGCGTATCTCGGCGTCGTGCCAGCCGCGCCCCGCGTCGTACGGCAGCAGGAACATGTGGTCTGTGTAGACCTTGCCGAACCCCAGCTGGGCCTCGTCGGTTTTGGCTTTGGGGTGGGCGGCCTTCGTGATGCGAATATCCATGTTGTGCATCCCCTTCCAAAAGAACTTACACTGAATACCTTATTTTTACTATTCTAAGGCCCGGCGCCGCGCATTGCAAGTGCCGCGGGCAAAAGAGGCGAAAAACAGCGCAAAAGAGGCCGAGCTGGCGCAGGGGTTTGACCGCCGGCGCCACGTTTGCTAGAATGCCTTTGGAGGATTTTTATGGTCAGTGGCGTTTTATTTGATATGGATGGGGTGCTGTTCGACACCGAGCGCCTGGCGGGCGAGGCCGATGTTGAGGCAGCGGCCGAGATGGGCTATGCGCTGCCGGACGACGTGCGCTACAGCCTGATGGGCCTTGGGGCCGACGCCGTGCGCGAGACGATTTGCAGTGCGATGGGCCCCGGCTTCGACTATGCCCGGTTCATCACGCGCATGCGCGCGCACATGGCGCGGGAGATAGAAGCACATGGCCTGCCCAAAAAGCCCGGTGTGGACGAGGCGCTGGCCTGGCTGCAGGTGCAGGGCCTTCCCGTGGCGGTGGCCTCGTCAAGCCGGTACACCACCATCTGCGGGCACTTGCAGCGGGCGGGCCTGCAAGGCGCTTTCAGCGCCATCGTCTCGGGCGACCGGGTGGAACATGCCAAACCCGCGCCGGACATCTTTTTGGGCGCTGCCGCGGCGCTGGGGCTGCCGCCGCAGCGGTGCCTGGCCGTGGAGGACAGCTACAACGGCGTGCGCAGCGCGGCCGCCGCCGGCTGCATCACGGTGATGGTGCCGGACCTGCTGCCCGCCACCGAGGAGATGCGCGCGCTGTGCGCCGCCGTATTGCCCAGCCTGCATGCGCTGCCGGGGTTTGTGGCGCAGTGCAATGCGGGTGTATAGCAGGCACAAACAGGCCGGAGAAAACGGCGCCCGAACGCGCCTTCATAATTTTTGCGTATTTATTTTGATTTTTTTTAGCCGGGGCACCGCCGTGGGCTGAAAAGCATTTTCTTCTATTTTTTCTGTTTTTTTAGCGCCTGTTTTTTCGCGGGCGTTCCAGGGCGGGCTTTTTGGCGCTGCGGGCCGCGCGCCGCGCTGCCCGCCCGCGGCTGGTATTCTCCCGGCAAAAATGGTATAATAAATGTCGATTTATTCACCTGCCGCCCCTGGCCGCACCACGCGGGCGCGCGGCGGGAACCCAGCAAGGAGGCACCCCATGAATTTTTGCCCAAATTGCGGCGCCAGGATTCCCGGCGAGGAAGACCTGTTTTGCATGAATTGTGGATATAAGCTGCCCAAAGAGGACGGCGCCCCTGCCGCGCAGGCCAAAGAGCCGCCTGCGCGTGTCGGCGGAGACACGGCCGAGTTCACGGTGGCGCCGGTGTTCCAGCCGGTGGTGCCCGAGCCCGAAGAAAAAGCGGCGCCGGCGGCGCTTTTCCCGGACGAACCGGTGCAGACCATGCCCGCAGGCCAGCAGGCAGATGACCTGCTGCACCTGATAGACGAGGTACAGGCCGAGCCCGAGGGCCCGGCGGTGTCGCCTGCGGCGGTGCCTCTGTTCGCCGAGGTGCCCCCGGCCAGCGAAGCGGCACGGCGCCCGGCGGCGCCCAGGCAGGAACCGCCGGCCATGAAACCGCCCCCGCCGCCCGCCGCCCGCCCGGCGGCTTCCCCGCCGCCTGTGCAGCCGGCAAAGCAGCCGCCCGCGCCCCAGCAGGCCGCGGCCGCCCTGCCCCGGCCGGTGGTGCCGCCGCCCTCCCAGCAGACCATTCCCCAGGCGCCCCCGGTACCCCCGCCCGCGCCGACAGCGCCCGATGCGACCCAGGCCGCCATGCAGCAGACCCAGCCCAACCTGTTTGCCCAGCAGCCGGCGCCCCAGCGCTATAGCACCCCGGCGGCCACCCATGGCACCGACCTGTTCGCGCAGGAGGC
>JBFXKS010000104.1:0-6388 GCA_050173515.1 Oscillospiraceae bacterium
GGAACACCTGCACGATCTGTGTGGCCTGCGCCAGCAGGTTGGCCGCGCCCGTCTTCTCGTTGGTGTTCTTGCCCAGCATCTCGTGCCAGGCGTCCTGGAACTTCGTCATCGCAGCAGACATGGTGGACGGCGATACCTCATCCAGCGCGGCGCTCAAGTCCTCCAGCACCGATGAGGTGACGCTGTAGTAGCCCACGTCGGCGTACTCCTCGCGGAAGCGCCGGTCCAAAAACTTATCGCGTATCTGCGAGACCCCGTACACGCCCACGCCCTGCCCGGCGAACGAGGATGAATTCATGTTGAATCGGGTGTAACGCATATTCACCGACATGGAGACCAGGTCTACCCGCTGGCGGGTGTAGCCGGTCACACCAATATTGGTGACGTTGTTGCCCACTATATCCAGCGACTTCTGGTTGGCCATCAGGCCGCGCGTCGCCGTTTCAAAACCCATAAAGGTTGGTCTCATGCTGTTGCCTCCTGTATGCTGTTGCCTCGCTTTTCAGAAAAGGGCATCATACCTTGGTCTCCAAAATGCTGCTCTGCTGGCTCTGCTCCTCCCGTATCTTCTCATACGGGTTGCTGGCTTTTGCGCCGCCCTGCCCGGCCAGCACGGCCGACGGGTCCACCTCTATCATGTTGTCCCGGGCCACAGCCATCGATTTGTCGTTGAAAAACCGAATCTCCGCCACATTGCCCTCGAAACGGGAAAACAGCTGCCACAGCCGGTCCTGTTCCTCCGGCGGCACCTGCTCTATCAGCTGGCGAAAGCTCATCCCCTCGTAGCCGGCCGCCGCCTGCAAAGCCAGGCGCCGCGCCTCAAAGTTCTCCAGCTGTTTCGCGTTCGCCTGCGACACAGTGATGCTGTGTTCGATCCTCGAGAGTTCCCGGCTGGAAAGCGCCTTCAGTTTGTCGCTCTCGTCGGCACGCATGCGCCCCAGAAACGCGGTGTAGTCCACCATGAATGCCACAAACTCTTCGTGTGGCTTCGACATTGCCATTCGCACGTCCGTCCTTTCCTGTGTTTTTGCCGCAATGTCGTTCATTTATGCCTTGGTATCCAGGCCCAAAATGGCGTCTGCCAAGTCGCCGGAGGCCACGTGGTAGCTGCCGTCTGCCACCTGCGCGCCCAGCTCTGCCAGGCGTTTCGGGCTCACGGCGTCGTTGGCGTCGCTGCTCAGCGCCGAAACCACACGCCCCAGCCCCGCGCGCGAGGCCGCCTCTTCACTCAGGGTCACCTTGTCGGTGTTGGCCGGCGCAGCGCCCTTGTTTTCGGCCGCTTTGGCCGCGGCCGTTTCTTCGCCTTTCACCGTTTGAACGTATTTTTTGTACTGGTCCAAACCGGCGGATGGATTGATTTTCATCTGGATAGCCTCCTTCAGCAGGGCCCCCACAAGGGCATACCGATGCCCTTCTCGTCCCTTATACTATTATTCGGGTTCAATTGGTAAAATATAAAGCGGGAAATTATTACAATTTGGTTACAGTTTTCTCCACGTTTCTCTCCCGCCCACTTTTCGCCCTTGTAATCTGTCTTTCAGCAAGCTATAATAACGGAAGATACCACACTATATAGTATACCACAGGGGTGGCATACTACAACATATTCTGTTGAGGAGGGGTCGGCATGGGTTGCATCATCGCGGTGTCCAACCAAAAGGGCGGCGTGGGCAAAACCACCACCACCGGCGCCCTCACCGCCGCGCTGGCCAAGCGCGGAAAAAGCGTGCTGGCGGTGGATATGGACCCGCAGGGCAACCTGAGTTTCAGCATGTCGGCCGAGAGCGAAGGCGCGCCCACCAGCTATGAGGTGCTGAAGGGCGAAGTGACCGCGCGCGCGGCCATCCAGTCCACCGCCATCGCAGACATCATCCCGGCCAACATCCTTTTGTCTGGCGCAGAGCTGGAGTTCACCGGCCTTGGGCGCGAGTTTTTGCTGCGCAATGCGCTGCGCAGCGTGCGCGACGAGTACGACTATGTCCTCATCGACACCCCGCCCGCGCTCAGCGTGCTCACGGTGAACGCCTTCACCGCGGCCGACCGCCTCATCATCCCCATGCTCAGCGACATTTTCAGCCTGCAGGGCATCACCCAGCTGTACGAGACGGTGTCCCACGTGCGCACCTACTGCAACCCCACGCTGGAGTTCGCCGGCATTCTGCTCACCCGCTTTGCGCCGCGCACCACCCTGGCCAACGAGGTGAAAGGCACCGCCGAGATGATCTCCAGCGAGCTGGAGATTCCGCTGTTCCACACCTGCATCCGTAGCAGCGTGGCCGTTACCGAGGCGCAGGCACTGCAGCGCAACATCATCAGCTATGCGCCTCGCAACATCGCCTCGAAAGACTACATGGCCCTGGCCGACGAAATACTATATAAGGAGAGCTAGCCGGCATGGCCAACAAACGGGAGATCGACCGGGAGAATATGTTCCGCAAGATCATGCCCTCGGCAGGGCTGGCCGCCAACGAGGCGGCAGCGCCCGAACCCGAGGGCACTGCTTCATCGCCCGACACCGCCGGCGGCACGCTCTCGCCCGAGGCCATCGCCGCGCTGTTTGCGCAGCAGGCCGGCGACGAGGCACCCGCCGAACCCGAGGCGGCCGCCCCAGCACCAGAGCCAGAGCCCGTGGCGGAACCAGCCGCACCGCAAGAGGCGGCTACCACAGCACCAGAGGCGGAAACTTTTGCTATAGAGACCGCCCCGCCACCCGCCGAACCGGAGCCGGTCGCACCAGAGGCCATCGCGCCCGAAGCGCCGCCGACGACAGAGCCGGCAGCCCAAGTGCCCGAACCCGCGCCGGAGCCGGCGCCACTGACTGTGGCCCAAGCCGCCATACCCGAACCGGAGCCCCCGGCGCCGAAAGTGGCCGCGGATGCCGCGGCCGTGCCGCACAGCGTGCCGCCGGGCGAGGACGCGCCCTACCCGCTGAACCTGGCCGAGGTGCTGGTGGAACAGCTCTATCCCCGATACCTCGAACGTTTGAGCGGCTGCCCGTGCGCCAAATGCCGCGACGACGTCTTCGGCATCGCGCTGAACAAGGTCCGCCCACGCTATGTGCCCAGCAACCGGCTGGACCCCGCCGAGCTGCACGAGCGTGCCCTCGTCACCGAGACGGTCACCGCCCTACTGAAGGCCATCTTTTTGGTGAAGCGCAAGCCCCGGCACGACCAGGCCAACGCCATGCCCGGCTGACGGGCTTTTCCGCGTCCAATATAGCCTAGCACAGCCGCTATGGCTTATTTTGTCAATCCGGGCGGCATATCAAAAGCCCCTGCATTCCTTCGCGGAATCCAGGGGTGGTTTTTTGTCCATCCTGCCGCGCGCTCAGTCTGCGCCGTGCGGCAGCGCCGACAGGGTCTTTCGTCGCACACGGGCGAACAGGTACACCGCGCATGCGATGCACACCAGCTCTGCCAGCGGAAAGCAGAACCACAGCGCCGACAGCCCGCCGATGCGCGACAGCACCCAGGCCAGCGGCAACAGGAACACCAGCTGCCGCACCACCGACATCATCAGGCTGTACAGCCCCTGGCCCAGCGCCTGGAAGCTGCCCGAAAACATGATGCAGATGGCCGCCAGCGGGAAGCTGAGGCTGATGGTGCGCAGCGCGGGAATGCCCACCGCCAGCATGCCCTCCTGCGCGTCGAACAATCGCAGCAGCGGCGTGGGCAGTATCCAGAAGATCAGCGTGCCCACCGTCATGATGCAAAAGGCGACGATGGTGGCCAGGCGCACCGTTTTCTCGATGCGGCGCCTGTTCTGCGCGCCATAGTTGAACGCGATGATGGGCACCATGCCGTTGTTCAGGCCGATGACCGGCATGAACACAAAGCTTTGCAGCTTGAAATACACGTTGAACACCGCCACCGGTGTGGTGCCAAAGCCCTTCAAAATCAGGTTCATGCCGGACACCATCACGCTGCCGATGGACTGCATCACGATGCTGGGCAGGCCCACACGGTAGATGTTTTTGATGGTGTGCCAGCTGGGGCGGAAGCTGCGGATGCGCAGCTCCAGCTCGCGGTTTTTGGCCAGGTTTGCCCAAATGGAGACGAACATGCTGCAAAACTGGCCGATGATGGTGGCCAGCGCGGCGCCCGCCACGCCCATTTGGGGAAAGCCCAGCAGGCCGAAGATCATGATGGGGTCCAAAATGATGTTCACCACGGCGCCTGTGAGCTGCGAGACCATGGAGAAGATGGAGCGCCCGGTGGCCTGCAACAGCCGCTCCATGGCGATGCTCATGAACACGCCCAGCGAGCCCACCGTCACAATCCACATATAGTCGAAGCCCATGGCCGCGATGCCGGCCTCCTGCGTGAAGATGCCCATGAACCAGCCACTGCCCAAAAGGCCGAATATGGCAAAGGCCACCCAGCTCAAAACCGCCAAAAACAGGCCGTTCATCGCTGTTTTGTTGGCCGCCAGCACGTTTTTCTCGCCCAGGCGCCGGCCCAAAAGGCTGTTCATGCCCACGCCGGTGCCCACGCCCACTGCGATCATCAGGTTCTGCACCGGGAACACAAAGCCCACCGCGGCCAGGGCCTCTTCGCCCAGCCGCGCCACAAAAATGCTGTCCACCACGTTGTACAGCGCCTGCACCAGCATGCTGATGATGATGGGCACCGAGATGTTTGCCAGCAGGCGGCCCACCGGCATCGTGCCCATCTTGTTCTCGCTCACCAGCAGCTCCTGCCGCTCCAGCTCCACTGCCTCCAGCGCGCTTTCCAGCACGGCCTCTTCCGCCTCTAAAGCGGCATCCAGCTGTTCGTTTTCGCGCTCTATCTCATTTTGTTTTTTGCTGTCCATCGTTTACCTTCCGTTGTCCCTTTCCTTCCTTGTGGCCGCTGTGGGCCGGCCCATCTTTCTACTGCAAAAAGCCGGGCCACACAAGGCCCGACTTTCCGTTTATTGGCATAAAATGCAGCGTCCCATTTAGCGCTTGGAGAACTGGGGCGCACGCCGCGCGGCCTTCAGGCCGTACTTCTTGCGCTCCTTCATCCGCGGGTCGCGCGTTAGGAACCCGGCCTTTTTCAGCTCGGGCCGCAGCGCCTCGTCGAACTGCAGCAGCGCACGGGAGATGCCGTGCCGGATGGCGCCCGCCTGGCCCGACACGCCGCCGCCCACCACACGCACCGCGATGTCGAAACGGTCGCCGGTGTTGGTGAGCACCAGGGGCTGGCGCACGATCAGCTTCAAGGTCTCCAGCCCGAAATAGTCGTCGATGTCCCGGTCGTTGATGGTGATCTTGCCGGCGCCGTTATACACGCGCACGCGCGCCACAGAGCTCTTGCGGCGGCCGGTACCGTAAAAATAGGGCTTGGTCTCGTACATCGTTCCGCCTCCTTACAGTGTGAAAGCCTGTGGCTTTTGCGCCTGGTTCTTGTGTTCTTCGCCTTTGTACGCCCGCAGCCGCTTTAAAGCGTTCGCGCCCAGCGTGTTGTGGGGCAGCATGCCCTTCACGGCCATCGTCATGGCAAAGTCGCTGCGCTCGCCCATCAGCTTGCGGTAGCTCACCGCTTTCAGCCCGCCTATCCAGCCGGTGTGCCGGTAGTAGAACTTCTTGTCCAGCTTGCCGCCGGTCAGCACGGCCTTGTCGCAGTTGATGATGACAACATGGTCGCCGCAGTCCACATTGGGGGTGTAGGTGACCTTGTGCTTGCCGCGCAGCAGAACGGCCGCCTGCGTGGCCACACGGCCCAGCGGCTTGCCCGCCGCGTCCAGCAGGTACCATTTGCGCTCGACCTCTGCAGGTTTTGCTAGTGTGGTGCTCATGGCATTTCCTCCCGAATCTATCCTTCAAAAAATCGCTTGCTCGCCGGTTTGGCCCGGCGCCTTGCGCCCGCTTGTGGTGCACAGCGCCGCCGCGCCCTGTGGGCGCAAGTTGTATTATAGCCCAGCGCCCCGCCTGCTGTCAACCGTTTTTTTCCATTGTTTTGATTGGCTTTTCAAGCGCTCGCGTTTTCTGCCATTTTCTCCAGTTTCCTCTTGTTTTCAGCCGTGCCATTTCCACAAAAACGGCGGTGCCCCTCGCTTTACACCACCCGGCGCCCTTGCTATAATATTCTTTAAATAACCACAGCTTTATGCGCGGCGCCGGTGGCCGCGGCGGGAATGGGGGACCATGGCGGGCAAAACCAAACTGCAGCAGCTCGAAGGCCTTGCGCGCAGGGCCATGCAGCTCTACCGCATGGTGCAGCCGGGCGACAGCCTCTGCATCGGGCTCTCCGGCGGAAAAGACAGCATCGCGCTTACCCTGGTGCTGGGGCACCTCGCAGCCTATTTCGAGCACCCCTACCAGCTGTGCGCCCTCACGCTGGACCCCTGCTTCGGCGGCGAGCACACCGACTACGCCCCGCTGACCGCCTTTTTGCAGCAGGTGGGC
>JBFXKS010000105.1:0-6404 GCA_050173515.1 Oscillospiraceae bacterium
ATTATTTTGCAGGCGGAAAACTGGCGCGGCCAGAACAGACTTTTTCCTGCATATATTCGCAAAAAGCGCAACTTCATATGGAGAGATGGCTGAGTTGGTCGAAGGCGCACGACTGGAAATCGTGTAACCCCCTTAAAGGGTTCGAGGGTTCGAATCCCTCTCTCTCCGCCAAAAGGCTGTTGCAAAACGATTCCATATAGAATCGCGGTGCAACAGCTCTTTTTTCGGCTTTTCTCCCGGGCTTTGGCCCGTTTCAAACAGGGGTTTTAGGCACGGCCCAACGGCAGTATTATTGTATAACATAGTGTTGCAATAATAGCTGTTGTGCATTCCATTATTTTATGATATTGTGAAGCAAAGCTGGCAATATGCTCAAAAATTTTTCACCGGAGGTTAGAATATGAGTAATGATATTGTACTGGTTGGCGCGGTGCGCACCGCAGTTGGCAAAATGGGCGGCAGCTTGTCTGATGTCCCTGTCGCCGAACTTGGCGCCATCGCCATCAAAGAAGCCCTCGCCCGCGCCGGGGTCAAGCCCGAAGATGTGGACGAGGTCTTTATGGGTTGCGTGCTGGCCACCGCCCAAGGCCAGAATGTCGCCCGGCAGGCCTCCATCAAAGCCGGCATCCCCGACACGGTGCCCGCCCTCACTGTGAACAATGTTTGCGGTTCCGGCCTCAAATGCGTCAACATGGCCGCCGCCATGATCCAGGCCGGCCAGGCCGACATCATCGTGGCGGGCGGCATGGAGAACATGAGCAGCGCCGCCTACGCCCTTCCCAAGGCCCGCTATGGCTACCGCATGGGCGACGGCGCCCTTGTGGACACCATGATCAAGGACGCCCTCACCGACGTCTTCAACAACTACCACATGGGCATCACCGCCGAAAACCTGGCCGAGAAATATTCCATCACCCGTGAAGAGCAGGACCAGTTTGCCGCCGGCAGCCAGCAAAAAGCGGAAAAGGCCCTTGCCGAAAACCGTTTCGCCGACGAGATCGTTCCGGTGCCCATCAAGGTAAAAAAAGAGACCGTCCTCTTTGACAAGGACGAGTATCCCCGCCCCGGCGTCACCGCCGAAAGCCTTGCCGGCCTGCGCCCCTCGTTCAAAAAGGACGGCGGCACCGTCACCGCGGCCAATGCCAGCGGCATCAACGACGGCGCGGCGGCCATTGTCGTCATGAGCGCCGACAAGGCCAAAGAGCTGGGCATCAAGCCCATGGCCAAGTGGCTTGGCGGCGCCTCCGCCGGCGTGGACCCCGCCATCATGGGCATCGGCCCCGTTTACTCCACCCAAAAGGCACTGGATAAGACCGGCCTCGCCCTCTCGGACATCGACCTCATCGAGGCCAACGAGGCCTTCGCCGCCCAGGCCCTTGCCGTGGGCAAAGTGCTTGGCTGGGACGCCTCCAAAGTGAATGTCAACGGCGGCGCCATCGCCCTGGGCCACCCGGTGGGCGCCTCGGGCACGCGCATTCTGGTCACCTTGCTTTACGAGCTGAAGCGCCGCAGCGCCAGCAAGGGCCTTGCCACGCTGTGCGTGGGCGGCGGCATGGGCGTCACCGCCATCGTCGAAAACCTCGGCTGATCGAACCATTCGGGCATTTCACCCGCTTTCTTAAAATGGGAACCAGGGAAACCAGGGAGAACATAACAGCATTTATTTGAGGAGAGATTACTATGAAAGATTTCAAATCCAAAACCGCCGTCATCACCGGTGGCGCCCAAGGCCTCGGCTTTGAGTTCGCCAAACAGTCGGCCCAGCGCGGCATGAACGTCGTGATCATCGACATCGATGGCCCCGCGCTTGCCAATGCCGTGAAGGCCATTGAGGGCATGGGCGTCAAGGCCATCGGCGTCGAGGCCGACGTCTCGCTGCTCGAGGGCGTTCAGAAGGGCATCAAGGCCGCCATGGACAACTTTGGCACCGTGGACCTCATGGTGAACAACGCCGGCGTCTACTACATCGGTGCCCTCACCGACATGCCCTACCGCGACGTGCAATGGATGACCGACCTCAACTTCATGTCGGTGGTGTATGGCATGAAGGAGGCCCTGCCCATCATGGAGAAGCAGGGCACCCCCTGCCACATCCTCAACATCTCCTCGCTCGCCGGCATCATCTCCAACATGACCATGTCCATCTACCATGCCACCAAGCACGCCGTTCTGGCTTTGTCCGAGTCGGTTGCCATGGAGCTGCAGCAGGCCGATTCCAAGGTCAAGATCACCGTCTTCTGCCCGGGCTATGTGCAAACCAACCTGATGCACAGCTACGACCACCGCCCCGAGCGCTTCAAGGAAGACGACCCCTACTACGACACCGACACCTACAAAAAATATGTCAGCCTCGTCAATAAATTCATCAGCGGCGGCGAGCCCATCGAGGGCATCGGCGACCGTGTTTTCAAGGCCATCGAGGACGACCAGTTCTATATCAAGACCGAGTTCACCGAGACCTTCCGGCCCCTGATGCACAAACGCCACGAGAACATCGAGACCAACACCAACCCCGATATCAATAACATGAAATAGGATGTTCTTCAACATAAAACCCCCGGCTGTGCCGGGGGTTTTATGTTGGCCATTTTCACTCTTTGTCTGTATTGAACAGGGCCAGAAAGCGGTCCCATATGCTTTGCGTGTTGCCCTCTTCGGCCGCTGTGCCGGCCTCCTCTTCCAGCACGATGCCCTCGGTCATCAGCACGAACTGCACCAGCGCCACCTGTGTGTTCTTCGGCGAGGTAAAGGACACCGGGGTGAAATCATCAAATTCATAGTCGGCCAGCAGCTTGTCTATCTCCAGCTGCATGGTGTCGGGCAGGTCGGCCACAGCATCGTTCAGCTCGGTGGTGCCATTGTGCAGCTTTTGCGTGCCACTGGCCAGCTCGGCGGTGCCTTCGTGCAAGCCCGCCAGGCCCCCGTGCAGCGCGCCGTAGCCGCCCGCCAGCTGCTGCACGCCGCCCGTGTACTCCACCAGGCCTATGTGGAACTGCCCGTACTCTTTTGAAAGCTTGGAAAGGCCACTGGCCAGCTGGCCCAACTGCTCGCCAAAATCCATGTTTTGCAGCGCACTCTCTATGCCGTCGGCCATGGCGTTCAGGGCCGCCACCATGCCGTTCAGCCCGGTGTTGGCCGCGTCCTGCGCGTCTCCGTTGGCCATCACGTCCAGTGCAGTGCTCACCGCCGCCAGCCCCTGCTGCAGGCTGGCGCCCTCCGGCCCCGGCGTGGTGTAGCCGCCCTGCAACGTGAGCGCGGCCGTGTAGACGGCGGCCAGGTTGGCCTTGGCGGCGTCATCCGGCAAAGACGCCAGCAGCATGCCGATGGCCTCGTTCTCCTCCTGCGACAAGGCCGGGATCCCGGCTATCAGTGCATCAAGGCCGGCCAGCATCCCATCATAGCTGGTCTTCAGCTCGACAATGCCTGCCGACATCGCCTGAAGGCCTTGCGACAGCTGGCGCAGGGTGGCCGGCAGCTGGCCCAGCTCGCCCAGGTCTATGCCGCCCTGGCCCGTGCCCTTCAGCCCGGCGGCCATGGCGGCCAGCGCCTCGTCTATCTGGGCAGAACCATCGGTGAGCTGCGGCCCGCCGGCGGCCAGCGCCGCCAAGCCGTCTGAAAAGCCGGCAGAGCCGGACACCAGCTGTGCCGTGCCATCCTCCAGCTCGCGCACGCCGCTTGCCAAAGTGCCGGCACCCGTGTTCAACTCATCGATGGCGTCGGACAGCGTGGTCATCTCGCCAAGCATCTCGCCGGTGTCGGGTATGTCGAACGACATGGAGAACGGCATGCCGGCCACCTCGACGCCGCCCATGGAAAAGTTCTCGACGGTGGCCGTGATGGAGATGTCGGCGTCTTTGCCCGGCATCACCGTGTGGCTGATGACCTTGCTCTTGCCCGAGGCGGCAATGGTGGCGCCTTCAGAGGCGATATCGCTGCACTTTTCGGTGTCCAGCGTCAGGGATATCTGCAGCATGTAGTTGTCGTAGAAAACAGGGTCCACCTCTGGCGAGGGACGGGTTTCAATACGTATCTCAAGCCGGCCGCTTTGGCCGGAAAGCGCCTGCGGGTCCACCTCGGCGCCGTCGAGATAATAGCGGATATCCAGCTGCCAGGGCAGCGGCTTGCCCTCCATGTTGCCCTGGTAGTAGAAATTGCCGGCTTCCACCTCTGCCCGCACCGCATCGCCCTGCTGCGCGATGGGCAAGGTGCTGGTGAGGTTGGCCACCGAGGTGTAGTCCCCATAGTCTACCAGCTGCCCGGCGGCGGCCACCTCGAAACCGTTCACCACATACTGGCCCTGCACGGCGCCGTTGGCCGCCAGACTGGCGTAGACCACCTCTTCCTTGGCCCCGTAGGCGGCATCTCCCTGCGCCGGCTGCGCGGCAGTGTGTTGTGCGGCAGCGCCGGCATCGGCGGGCACGGGCGCGGGCGCACCCATGCCCAGCATGGGCACCACCAGCAGCGCACAAAGCGTGCTTTTCAACCATTTTTTGTTCATGTGCAAATCTCCTTTATTCCTCGGCAGCAGGGCCCGGCAGTGCTTTGTAAAAATTGGCTTTCCGGGTGAGTTTTCCGGTGGGTTTGTCGAACAGGCGCAGCAGGGCGGGCAGCATGCACAGCACCATGAGCATGGACAGGATGGTGCCCCGGCACAGCAGCAGCCCCAGGCCCGCCACAATGGGGTTGGTGGACGTGAACGACAGCGTGAACCCGGCCACCGCCAGCACGGCGCCGGACACCAGGATGGACTTGAAGGTTTGCCCCAGCGACAGGTGGATGGCCTGCTTTTGGCCCATCTTCTGGCGGTTGCTCATGTAGTAGCTGGTGAGCAGGATGGCATAGTCCACCGTGGCGCCCAGCTGCACCGTGTTGATGATGAGGTAGCCCAAAAAGTTGATGGGCTCGCCCATGAAATACGGGATGGACAGGTTGATCCAAATGCCGACCTCGATGGTGAACAAGAGGATGAAGGGCAGCGTGGCGGACTTGAAGGTGACGAGCAGCACCAAAAAGATGGCCACGATGGCAATGAGGTTCACGCGGACGTTGTCCACCTGCACCACATTGCGCATGTCGTAGAGGTTCACGCTCTCACCCACCGCGTAGAAGTCGTCGCCGTAATATGCGCGCACGGTGTCCTGCACGGCCTCCACCGTGGCAAAGGCCACGTCTCCCTCTTTTTCGGTATCGGTGTACAAAATGATGCGGGCATAGTGTTCGGAGTAGAACTGGCTGGTGACAGCCTCGTCCAGAAAATCGGACGGGATGCCGGTGCCCACCGTGGAGGCATACGACATGACGCCGGTGACGTGTGGCAGCGTCTGCAGCGCCTGGCCCAGCTCGTATTCCTTCACCACGTCGCCGCGGGGCACCATGATGACCATGGCCGTGGACTGGCCGAAGGTCTCGTGGATGGCGGTGCTCTCCTCAAGGCCGCGGCTGCCGGGGTTGTTGTCGGTGAGGCCACAGGTGAAGCCGGTGCTGCGCTGGCCCAAAAAACTGGGCACAGCCAGAATGAGCACCACCACCAGCACGGGCGTGGCCACGCGGGTGAGCACACGGCCCACGCCTGCAAAGCTGGGCATGAACGGGCGGTGGGTGGTCTTGTCCAGCAGCTTCACACACAGCAGCGTGAGCGCCGGCAGGAACACCATGCTGGAGACGAAGCTGAGCACGATGCCCTTGGCCAGGTTGATGCCGAGGTCGGCGCCGATGCCCATCTCCATGAACACGAGCGCCAGAAAGCCGAACAGTGTGGTGGTGGCGCTGGCCGCCACGGCCGACACCGACTTTTTGATGGCGTGGCGCATGGCGCGCTGGACGTCGTCGTATTTCTTGCGGTAATCGGCGAAACTGTGCAAGAGAAAGATGGCGTAGTCCAGCGAGACGGCCAACTGCAGGATGGGGCTGACGGAGTTCGTGATAAAGGAGACCTCGCCCAAAAACAGGTTGGTGCCCATGTTGATGAGAATGGACACGCCGATGGCCGCCAGGAACAAAATGGGCTCCAGCCAGGAGGTGGTGGACAGGATGAGCAACAGCAGGATGACCGGCACCAAAATGGCGGTGGCCTGCCCTACCTCGGTGTTGGCGGCGTTCTCCATAAAGCTTTTGTCGGGCGCTTCGCCCGCCACGGCGCCTTTTTCGCCCAGCAGCTCGCGAAGGGCGTTCACGGCCTCCACCTCGCGCCCGGAGGCAATGGTGAGCTGGAACAGTGCGTTGCCGTCCTTGTAAAAGCCCTCCACACTCTCGGCGTCCTGCATGGCCAGCGGCACGGTGATGTCCACCATGCTGTCCAGCCACAGCACGCTGGTGACGCCCGGCTGCCCGGCCAGAATATCTTTGTACTCCATGGCCTCGGGACTGGTGACATCGCGCACCATGACGTGGGCGGTGGGCACGCG
>JBFXKS010000106.1:0-6400 GCA_050173515.1 Oscillospiraceae bacterium
AAGATCTTCTTCGCCTCTTCAATCACCTTGGCCTCCAGGTTCTGGGGCAGCGGCTCGTAGCGCACAAACTCGAAGCTGTAGTGCCCGCGCCCCTGGGTCAGCTGGCGCATATAGGTGGTAAAGTCGTGCATCTCGCTCACCGGCAGCTCAGCCTCCACCGCCTGCAGGCCGTCCTCGGCCGGGTTCATGCCCATCACGCGGCCACGCCGCTTGTTCACCTCGCCCATGATGTCGCCGGTGTTGGCGTCCGGCACATAGGCCTTCAGCGCGCCGATGGGCTCCAGCAGCACCGGGCTCGCGTCGGGCAGCGCCTCCTTGTAGGTCTTCTTCGCGGCCATCTTGAAGGCCATCTCGGACGAATCCACCGGGTGGTAGCTGCCGTCCAGCAGCGTGGCCTTCAGGCCCACCACCGGGTAGCCGGCCAGCACGCCGTGCTCCACCGCGTCGCGCAGGCCTTTTTCCACCGCCGGGAAGAAGTTTTTCGGCACGCTGCCGCCAAACACCTTCTCTTCAAACACCAGCTCGTCCGAATCCACCGGCTCGAACTCGATGTCCACGTCGCCAAACTGCCCGTGGCCGCCGGTCTGCTTCTTGTGGCGGGCACGCTTGCGCACCTTTTTGCGCAGCGTCTCGCGGTAGGCCACGCGCGGCTCACTCAGCTCCACGTCGATGCCGAACTTGCTTTTCAGCTTGGCCACCGTCACGTCCAGGTGCTGCTCGCCCAGGCCGCTGAGCACCTGCTGCACCGTCTCGGAGTCCACCCGGTAGTTCAGCGTGCGGTCCTCCTCCAGCAGCCGCTGCAAGGCGCCCGATATCTTGCCCTCATCGCCTTTTTTGGTGGTGCGCAGCGCCATGCTGTAGGTGGGGTTGGGGAACTGCGGCGCCTTGAAGGCCAGCACGTGCCCGCTGGCACACAGCGTGTCGCCCGTTTTCGTGTTCTGCAGCTTGGTCACCGCGCCGATGTCGCCCGCGCTGATGGCGGCGGCGTCGGTCTGCTTCTTGCCTTTCAGGAAAATCAGCTTGCCCAGCTTCTCGTTTTCGCCGGTGCGGGCATTCACCAGGGCGGTGTCTGCCTTCAGCACGCCGCGCACCACTTTCACATAGCTCAATTTGCCCACAAAGGGGTCTGCCACGGTCTTGAACACATAGGCGGCCATCGGCCCGTCCACCTCGCACGGCACCGCCACCTCTTCGCCCTTTTCGTCGGCCAGCATGCCGCCGCCGCGCTGGGCGCTGGGCAGCAGCTCCTTCATGTTGCGCAGCAGCATGTCCATCGCCTCCAGCGCAGGCGCCACGCCGCACAGCACCGGCGTGATGGCCCCTGTCTGGGTGCCCACGCGCAGGCCCTCGGTCAGCTCGTCTATCGTGAACGCCTCGCCGTCAAAGAACTTCTCCATCAGCGCTTCGTCCGTCTCGGCCACCGCCTCGAACATCGCGTTCCTCATCTCCTCGTGGCGGTCGCCCATGTCGGGCATGTCCACCTGGCTGGCCACGCCGCCGGCATAGCTGAACGCCTTTTCGGAGATGAGGTTCACATACACGATGCCCTTGTCCGACACATAGGGGATGACCAGCGGGCACAGCGACGCGCCAAACGCACCCTTCAGTTCATCGAACACCTTGAAGAAATCGGCGTGCTCCACGTCCATCTTGCTCACATAGAACATACGTGCCTTGTCGTTTTTCATCGCCAGGTTATAAGCCTTTTGGGCACCCACGGAAAGGCCGTCGCGCGCCTCCACGGTGATCAGCACGCTCTCGGCCGCCCGGATGCCCTCGTACAGCCCCAGCTCAAAGTCGAACAGGCCCGGCACATCGATCAGGTTTATCTTTACGCCGTCGTAGTCCACCGGCGCCACCGCGGCGCTCAGCGACACTTTGCGTTTGGTCTCCTCAGGGTCGAAGTCCATCGTGGTGTTGCCCTCGTCCACCTTGCCCTGGCGGTCGGTGCCTTTGGTGAAAAACAGCAGGGCCTCGGCCAAGGTGGTTTTGCCGCTGCCGCTGTGTCCGGCCAGCATCACGTTGCGGATCGTATCAGGTGTCACGCTCATCTGTATCCATGTCCCCTTTTCGCCCTGCCGGGCCTCGTCTATTTATTTTGCACAGTTCATTAAAACGCTGCCTTTCAATCTTATCACATTTGCCAGCCCTTGTCCAAAAAATCCGGCCCTTCCGCCGGGCATTCTGCCGTACAAAACTGCGCGTGCAATTTGTTCAAAATGACGAACCGCGCGCGCCGCTTTCCCGCCGCGTCCCAAAGCGTCTGCCGCGCACCCCTTGGCCCAGCGCGCCACCTGCGCCGCTTTGCGCCCGCCCAGCACACAAAAAACCGCCGCGGCCTCAAAAGGCGCGCGGCGGTCCCTCTTTGGTTTTTTCAGGCGTCTCAGGCCTTGCCCACCACGCCGAAGATCTCGAACTTCTGGCGCACGGTCTCCTTGATGGCCTCTACGCCCGGGGCCAGCAGCTTGCGCGGGTCGAAGCCCTTGCCCTCTTTGTCCTTGCCGGCCTCGATGTACTTGCGGGTGGCCGCGGCAAAGGCCAGCTGGCACTCGGTGTTCACATTGATCTTCGTCACGCCCAGGTCGATCGCCTTCTTGATCATGTCCTCCGGGATGCCCGTGCCGCCGTGCAGCACCAGCGGGATGCCCTTGGTGGCCTGGTTTATCTTGGCCAGCGTGTCAAAGTCCAGGCCCTTCCAGTTGGGCGGGTATACCCCGTGGATGTTGCCGATGCCCGCGGCCAGAAAGTCGATGCCCAGCTCGGCGATGCGGCGGCAGTCCTCGGGGTCGGCCACTTCGCCCATGCCCACCACGCCGTCCTCTTCGCCGCCTATAGAGCCCACCTCGGCCTCTATGGACATGCCCGCCTCGTGGGCGATGCGCACCAGCTCGGCCGTCTTCTCCACGTTCTCGTCGATGTCATATGCGCTGCCGTCAAACATGATGGACGTAAAGCCCGCGTCCACACACTTGAAGCAGCCCTCGTAGGTGCCGTGGTCCAGATGCAGCGCCACCGGCACCGTGATGCCCAGGCTCTTGTCCATGGCTTTCACCATGGCACTCACCGTCTCGAAGCCACCCATGTACTTGCCGGCGCCCTCCGAGACACCCAAGATCACCGGGCTTTTCAGCTCTTCAGACGTCAGCAGCACCGCCTTGGTCCACTCCAGGTTGTTGATGTTGATCTGGGCCACCGCATAATGCCCTTCTTTCGCCTTTATCAGCATATCACGCGCATTTACCAGCATCTTGAAACCCTCCGTGTCCGGCCGCTTCTTTCAAAGCCGCCTGTTTTTCCGCCCTGCCGCGCTCGCCGCGGCGCCGGGCCCGGTTTTCTTTTTTCAGTATACATCTTCCACGCCACAAAATCAATTTGCGCGCACGCCGTTTTTTGGGCAATGGGCCCTTCTTCCCTGCCGCCCGCATTTTGTTTATCCTGCTCAGGTTTTATGTTTTTTGCAGGGCCTTTTCGGGCCCTGCCGCCGCCCGGTATTCCATCATGTTTGAAATAATACTCCTGTCAAAAGAGAGATTTTGAGGCCGCTTTTTGTCCGCTTTTCTCCCTTTTCCCCGCTTGACAAGCCCCGTTCAACCGGAAGTTTTGTGGATAACTTTCCACATTTTGTTGAAAACCGCCTCCGAAACACGTTTTCCACAGACCCGCAGGCAGTCAAGGCCTCATTTCTCCACATTTTCCACGGGGTTTTCCACAAAGACGTCCGAGCCCCCGCTTTCTACCCGCCGTATAATTCTAGTGTTACTGAAGATTCGTTTTCGCCAAAAAGCAGAAAAAACATGTTGCCTCTGCCGCGCATGCCGTGCTTTTTCCCGCCATTTTTGCCGGTGCGTCCGGCTTCCCTTGCCCAGAGCGCCCACGTGGGCACCCCGGCCCGGCTGCGCTGCCGTTCCATTTTGTGCGGCGGCACGGTTGCCCCGTTTGGCCGCCCGGCGCATCGCGTCCACAAAGAATTTCACACCTTCGGGTGGAAAAGCCTTTGCCAATTTGCTATAATACCCATAATGTCCGGGCGGCGTCTGCCCCTTGTTGCCTTGCCAACATCCCGCGGCTTTTGCGCCGCTTTGCCCACTGGAGGACCCCCCATGCCCGAAACCGCCGCCGAGAGCATCCTGTTTGGCCGCCACGCGGTGGCCGAGCTGCTGGGCAGCGGCACTGCAGTGGACACCGTGCTGCTGGCCGACACGTTGGACGAAAAAACGCAGCGCTACTTCACGGCGCTCGCCCGCTCGGCCGGCGCCGTGGTAAAGCGCACGCGCAGTGCCAAGCTGGACGACCTGTGCGCCGGCGGCCGCCACCAGGGCGTGGCCGCCTTTGCGGCCCAGGTGGTCTATTGCCAGCTGGACGACCTGCTTGAAATCGCCCATGCCCGCGGCGAGGCCCCGTTTTTGTTGCTCCTCGACGGCGTGGAGGACCCCCACAACCTGGGTGCCCTTCTGCGCAGCGCGCTGCTGTGCGGCGTGCACGGGGCCGTCATCCCCAAGCGTGGCGCATCGCCCGTCACCCCGGTGGTGCTGCGCGCCTCGGCGGGCGCCGCCGCCCACCTGCCCATCGCGCGGGTGGCAAACCTGGGCGAGGCCGTGCGCCGGCTGAAAAAGGCCAACCTGTTCGTCTTCTGCGCCGACATGGGCGGCACGCCGCTTGAGCGGCAGGACCTTTCCGGCCCGCTGGCACTGGTGCTGGGCGGCGAGGGCAAGGGCGTGGCGCCGCTCGTCAAAAAGCTGTGCGACGGCGCCATCAGCCTGTCCATGTCTTCGGCACGCGCCGGGGTGGACAGCTTCAATGTCTCGGTGGCCGGCGGCATCCTGCTGTACGAGGCGTTCCGCCGGCGAAACCCTGGTTAGCCATTCGAAACACTCATGTTTTCCCACGGTCCTTCATTATCACACATTTGGAGATGAAGCCATTGGACACCCCGAAAAAACGCCCCAGCGGCGCGGTGGACGACATTCTGCACGAGCTGAAAGCCAAAGGGGCCAAGCCCGCGGGCAGCCAGCGCTCGGTGGAGGATATTCTGGCCGAGATGGGCATGGCGGGCGAAAAGCCCTCCGTCTTCGCGCCCCGGCCCCGCTCTGCGCCGGCCGAGGCCCCGGCGCCACCGCAGCGTGCTCCGGAAGCGCCTGCCGTGGCGGCCCCACCCGTGGCCGAAGCACCGGCGGTGGCCGCCGAGCCCGAGCCGCTCCCGGAGCCGAAGCCCATCTTCGCACCGATACCAGCGCTGGAGCCGGCGCCTCCCGCGCTTGAAAAAACGGCCGAGTTCCAGCCGCCGGCGCCACAGCCCGCGGCTAGAAAACAGGGCAGCAGCCCCTCCATCTGGGACATCGAGCTGGAAAAGCCGGCCACTGCGCCGCGCCTGGGCAAGGCCGCAGCGCTGGACCGGGTGGACCCGGACAAGTTCACCGGCGACACCGAGCTGCTCAGCTGGTTTTCGGAAGAGACCAGCCTCATCGCCAGCAAAAAGGACCAGAAGCGCGCCGCCAAGGCCGCCCGCCGCCAGCAGGCCGCCGAGCGCCGCGAGACCAGAAGGCCTCACACAGATGGCGACGCCTTCGATGAGCCGGACGCCTTTTTGGATGCCGAACCCGTCACCGAAGGCGATGCCTATTTCTCGGCGCAGCCCGAGGCCGAGCTTTTCGCAGCCGAACCGCACTTCGAAGAAGCGCCGCCCCAGCCGCCCTATTCCGAGCCGTCGCCCGAGGAGCCTGTGTCCGGCTTTGAGGCCGAGGCCCTGGCGGGCGCAGGCGCACTGCCCGAGGAGCCGCCGGTGGCCGACTTGACCACGGTCTCCCTCACGCAGAGCTTCTCCATCGACGAGGTCATCACCGAGGGCGACGCCACCGTCACCTTCACCGCCATCAAAGAGACCAGCGTCACCCACACGGCGCCCGCCACGCAGAGCACCCAGTCCTACGCTTTGCCCACCGCCGACGACATCGAGGCCGCAGAAAAAATCCCCACCGCGGCCTTCACGCAGGAGTTTGCGCCCGCGCCCGACGCCGAGTTCCAGAAGATGGTGGACGGCGTGCGCAGCCTGTACGTGGACGACATGGTGGACGACCGCTTCCGCGAGTTCTTCAGCGAGACGGTCATCGTAGACAAGGACGACATCGAGCAGGCCGCCCGGGCCAAAAAACGCAAGCATAAAAAATCCCGCTCGGCCATTCTCACCGGCGAGTTCTCCAAGCTGGCCGAGATGGCCGAGGCGGCGGAGATGGCCGAGGCCGCCGAGGTGGCCGGCGAGGCATCTGCCGCGCCCGTGGCCGAGGACGAATGGGAGGACTACGAGCGCCCGCAGGACGCCGAGGCCATCGAGAAAGACATCGCCTCTTTGCGCACCACGCTCTCCCGGCGCACGGTGGGCACCGGCGTCTTCACACTGCTGCTG
>JBFXKS010000107.1:0-6391 GCA_050173515.1 Oscillospiraceae bacterium
AAAGGAGAGTCGCATGGACTTTCATTTGAGCGCGGAACAGGAAGCATTGAAACAGGAAGCAGAGGCGTATGCGCGGGACGTATTGGAACCGAAAGCGTGGGAACTGGACCGCACCGGCGTGTATGACGACGAACACCTGCGCGGGGCGGTAAGAAAGTTTTCCAAGGTGCGCACCGCCAAGAAATATGGCGGGCTCGAGATGGGCATGATGGGCTGGGTGCTGGTGATGGAGGCGATGTCCTACAGCTGCGTGGCCACCGCCATGAACCTTTCCATTTCAGGCACCATGGGCGAACAGATAGATGTGCTGCCCGAGGCCATCGTGAACAAATATGGCAAGGAGCGCCTGCTCGCGGGCGAGGTGACCGGCTGTGCGGTGATCAGTGAGCCGCAGGCGGGCTCGGACGTGACGGGCTTCACCACCACCGCGCTGGAAGACGGCGACGACTATGTGATCAACGGGAAAAAGGCGTTCATCACCAATGGGCAGGCGGGCGATGTCTATTTCCTGTATGCGCTGACGGCCCCCGAACTGGGTGTGCGCAAAGGGCTGTCTATTTTGGCGGTGCCGCGCGAGACCCCGGGCATCACGGTGGCCAAAGATGTGGACAAGCTGGGCCTGCGGGGCAGCCGGACGCCCGAAATACACTTTGACAATGTGCGGGTGCCCAAAACCTACCAGTATGGCGAAAAAAACCGCGGCTATTCGTGGGCACTCAGCAGAATAGACACCGGGCGCATCTCGGTATCGGCACAGGCGGTGGGCCTTGCCCAGCGCGCGCTGGACGAGTCGATCAAGTACATCAAAGAGCGCGAGGCCTTTGGCAAGCCGCTGGCGGCCAACCAGGCGCTGCAGTTCTACATAGCAGAGATGCAGACCGAGATAGAGATGGCCCGCCTTTTGACCTATAAGGCGGCGATGTTGCGGGATGAAGAGAGCCCCGAGTCGCCCCTGTATGCGGCGATGGCAAAAAGCTATGCGCCGGAGATGGCGCTGCGTGCCGCACAAAAGGCGATACAGATGCACGGCGCGAACGGGTGCACCGTGGACTATGTGGTGGAGCGGCTGTACCGTGACATCCATGCGCTGCGCATATATGACGGGACGATAGAGATACAGAAGTTGGTGGTGGCAAAGAACGTTTTGAAGAAGTAGAAAAGGGGATTGTTCCCGCCGGTGTGCGGGTGGCAATAAAGGCCGGTGGGATGTGCGTGCCAAGGCCGGCCTGCGAAAGCAGAACCGTGGAAAGTGTACGAAAATCAACTGAATGATTCGGGGAGTGTTAAGAGGAGATGCTGAAGTTACTTGAAGGAATTACCGTGGTGGAGATGGGCACTTATGTGGCGGTGCCGAAGGCTGCGCGCATGCTGGCCGACTGGGGCGCAGATGTGATCAAAGTGGAGTCGCCTGGCGGAGACGACTGGCGCGTTGTGGGCCAAAGTTTCAGCGTGCCATACGACGAGGGGTTCAACCCGATCTTCCAGTCGGAGAATGCGAACAAACGTGCGGTGGCATTGAACCTGAAGTCGGACAACGGCAAGGCCGCCATGCACAAGCTGCTGGAGAAGGCGGACGTGTTCATGACCAACACGCGCCCGGCCTCACTGGAGCGGCTGGGGCTGGACTACGAGTCCATCAAGGACAAGTACCCCGGGCTCATCTGCCTGTATTTTTCCGGCTATGGCGACTTGGGCCCGGAAAAAGACCGTCCCGGCTTTGACATTGCGGCGTTTTGGGCCAAGGGTGGCGCGCTGCAGGACTTTGCGGTGGCAGAGAGCCAGCCGTCCCGGCCGAACCCCGGCTTTGGCGACAGCTGCGTGTCTCCGTCGCTGGCGGCGGGCATTTTGGCGGCGCTCATCCGCAAGATGCGCACGGGCGAGGGCGACAAGCTGAAGGCGTCGCTGTACGGCACAAACCTGTTCTACTACAGCAACGGCGTGGTGATGGGCAACGAGCAGTTCGGCCAGCACTACCCCGAGAGCCGCTACGAGCAGAAGAGCCCGCTGAGCAACCTGTACAAAACGAAAGACGGCGACTGGTTCATGTTCACCGGCATGAACTACGAACGCCGAAGCAAAGAAGTGCTGCGGATATTGGACCTGCATGAATATGTGGACGACGAGCGCTTCTACACGCTGGAAGGCGCGCGCAAGAACATGCGCTATGTGGTGGAGATTTTTGAAGAGGCCTTTGCCAAGCTGACCAGTGAAGAGGTGAGCAAACGCTTTTCCTCCATCGACTTTGTGCACGAGAAGCTGAACACCTGCACCAATGTTCCGAAGGATGCACAGGCCTGGGCCAACGACTACCTGCGTGAGGTGACGTTCCAGGACGGGCGCTCGGCCGTGGTGCCGAACAACCCCATCCAGTTCGAGAGCGGTGAAGCGGCGACAGAACTGGCGCCCCGTGTGGGCGAAGACACCAAAGAGGTGTTGAAGTCTTTGGGCTACACCGACGCCGAACTGGAAGCGATGGCAAAGAACGATGAGATCTGCATGCTGTGAGTTGATTTGGCAAAAAGGGCCCGGCGCTTGTGCGCCGGGCCCTTTTTTGTTCGCCGGAAACAGGCGGAGGCCGGCAGCGGGCAGCAAAGCTGCAAAAAATGAAAAAAATGGCGGGCGGCGGCTGTTATTGACATGATTTTTCCATATAATTGTGATAAACTGAATAAGATATACGGGCCAGCCTGAAAAGGGCGGTGCCACTGCGATGCCCACGGGCAGGCAAGGCGCAAAAGAGACGGAAAAACACTGGACCAGAAAGCGGTGTAAAGAGGGAAATGATAGATATTATGAGCAAAAAGGCAAAACGGGTGATCGGCATTGTGGTGGCGGTGTTCATCGTGGTGATCTTGGCGCTGGTGGTGGGGCTGGACGTGATGAATACACGGGCCCAACGGCATCTTCTGGAGGAGAGCATCCAAAAGCAGCTGATGTCCATCACGCTGGCGGCGCGGGACCGCCTGGACGTGGACGCGATAGCGGCGTACAACAGCCTTGAGGACGTGGAGGCGGACCTGGAGCACTACATCCAGGCGCGCGCCGAGCTGCGCAAGCTGGCGGGCGAGACCGGCGCGGACTATATCTATGTGCTGAAGTACATCGGCGATGAAGTGATGTTTGTGATGGACACGGACGAAGAGGACGAGGCGATCTTCATCCCGTATGACGCGGCGGCGGTGCATATGGAGGCCTTTGCTGGGCATGAGATCGCCGGTGTGATGAACGTGGAGGACGAATACGGCAGCTACAACACCGCGGCGGTGCCCGTGTGGAAAGACGGGCATGTGATCGCGGTGGTGAGCACCGACATCGAAGACTACTTTTTGAAGGAGAGCATCGGGCAGGGCGTGCGCAGCCAGGTGATATTGGTGGGCGCGATGGTGCTGGTGCTGGCGGCCATGGCGGTGATGATGGTGTTCTTGCTGTCCCGCGTGGAGCGCATGCAGCGCGAGCTGAGCGCGCTGGCCCACCGCGACACCGTGACAGGCCTGCCCAACCGCCAGTACCTGATGGAATATCTGGAGGAGAAGACCAAGGGCGCGACGGACAAGCCGTTTGCGCTGTTCTTCATCGACCTGGACAACTTTAAAAGCGTGAACGACACCGCCGGGCACGACACCGGGGACGAGCTGCTGCGGCGCGTGGCGGTGTTTTTGGAGACATCGTTGGAGTCGTCGCGGGTGTTCCGCCCGGCGCCGGGCGCGCTGAACATTGCGGCCCGCATAGGCGGCGACGAGTTTGTGCTGGCGGTGGACGGCATTGCAGACGAGGTGGGCGCGGCGCAAACGGCGCGCCAGCTGCTGGACGAGTTCAGCGCCGGGGCGTTCAAGCACTACGAGGAGAAGTATGGGCTGGGCATGTCCATCGGCATCGCGCTGTACCCCAAAAACACGCGGAACTTCCATGTGCTCATCAAGTTTGCCGACATGGCGATGTACCACGCCAAACACGGCGGCAAGAACGACTACCGCATCTACGAGGAGGACATGGAGCCCAAGATGGAGAAATGAATACTTTGCTAAAAAAAGCCCAGGGCAAATGCCCTGGGCTTTTCTGCGGCACAAAACGGCGGTTAGCCAAAGAGTTCCAGGGCCTTGCCGGCCATGCGCTGGCCGTATGTCTCAAAGACCTCGCGGCTTTGGTCCAGATGCTCCTTGAGGGCCACGGGGCCGAGGTGGATGACCGGCGCGCCAAAGGCGCCGCCGCCCGAATAGGTGAGCATGCCCAGCACCATCATATGGTCCAGGATGGTGCGGATGCCGAGCTCGGCGCCGCCGTGGAGGTAGTCGGCGGTGGCAAAGGCGCCGCCCAGCTTGTTTTTCAGGCCACACTTGACGCTGGCCCCGTCCAGCCACACCTTCAGCTCGGCGCTGATGGTGGCGTAGTAGATGGGCCCGCCGATGACCACGCACCGGCATTCTTTCACATAGTCCACGTCGACGGCGTCGATGGAAAAGGTCTGGACCTCGGCGCCGGCAACAGAGCGCATGCCCTGGGCAATGGCGTCGGCCATCTGGCGGGTGTTGCCGGTTTTGGAGTGATAGAGAACGGCCATTTTCATGGGAGGAGCCTCCTTTTTTGGTTTGGATCTTAGAGTTGCCGGGCGCAGGAAATCCGGCGCGAATACGCTTATAAAGCTATCCTACCATTTTTTTGCGCGGTGGGCAATGGAAGGCGAGGCGCCGCCAGAGGCAAGTGGGCTTTGGCGCCGGCCGATGGCGGCGAAGCGGGCCGCCGTGCAAAGGGGCATGGGCCAAGGCAACTGCGCAAAAGACCTGCGGCAGGAGACCTTTTTGAGCGTCTTTGAAAATTTATTGCTTTATTATGGTAAAACGGTACTTGAGCAAATTGACGTTTTGTGATATGATAAACTCTGGGAAAAACAAGACACAAGGGGAGGGCGAAGATGGAGAACCGTACGGCCACCATTGAGCGCAAAACCAACGAGACCGACATCAAGATCACCCTGAACCTGGACGGGACGGGCAAGAGCACCTGCGACACCGGCATCGGCTTTTTCGACCACATGCTGGCGGGCCTGGCCAAGCACGGCCTGTTCGATTTGACGGTGCAGTGCAAGGGCGACTTGGAGGTGGACAGCCACCACACCATCGAGGACGTGGGCATCGTGCTGGGCGAGGCCATCAAGAAAGCCGTGGGCGAGAAGAAGGGCATCAAGCGCTACGGCAACTTTTTGCTGCCGATGGACGAGGCGCTGGTGCTGTGCGCGGTGGACCTTTCGGGCCGGCCATACTATGTGAGCGATGTGGCCTATACGGTGGAGCGCATCGGCGCGCTGGACACCGAGATGGTCTCCGATTTCTTCTATGCCATCTCTTACGCCGCGGGCATGAACCTGCACTTCAAGCAGATATATGGCACGAACAACCACCACATTGCCGAGGCCAGCTTCAAGGCGTTTGCCAAGGCGCTGGACATGGCCACCAGCTACGAACCGCGCATGCAGGACGTGTGGTCTACCAAAGGTGCGCTTTGATTCAAAGGATAAATCCAAGACGAAAAGGGGAAAAAGAATGATCTACAACGACATGCGGCAGAAAATGAAAAAGAGCATGGACAAGGTGTGGGGTGCCATCAACGAGGGCGGCGGGCACACCATTTTGAGCACGGGCATCACCGGCGACGACGCGCGCCTGGCCAAGGCCGTGGTGGACGTGGGCGTGAAGCTGGTGGAGCCGAACCACCCTGCGCTGGCGCTGGCCCGTGGGTATAAAGGCGTGACCACGATGCATGACGCCGAGCTGGTGCGCCACGAGATGCGCATCGAGCAGATGGCCGAGGTGACCCGCGGCGTGCGCAACGTGGTGGGCGACAGCATCTACATCACCGTGGGTATTCCGGGCGGCTTTACCGAAACGGTGCCCACCATCATTTCGGACGAGGATTTCATGCTGATGTCCAAGAGCGGCGCCGACGGGCTGCACACCCACAAGTCCTGCATCGAAGACCTGGAGGCCTTGGTGAAAAAAGCGCACCAGTACGGCCTGTGTGTGGATGCCTACATCGGCCTGCCCACCGACCTGCACACCTTTGGCCTGCCGGCCGAGACGCCGGAAGAGGTGGCCCGGGTGGCCAAGCAGATGGAGGAAGTGGGCACCGACATGATCGGCATGATGACCGGCATGAGTTACGAGGGCGTGAAAGCGGGCGAGATCCATCCCCAGCTGAAAGAGCGGCTGTGTGCGCTGTGCGAGACAGTGAAAGTGCCCACGCTGGCCGAGGGTGGCATCAACCTGAGCAACTTCCAGGCCTTCAAGGACACCGGTGTCAACATCCTGGTCATCGGCACGTCCATAGACGCCATGGTGCAAAAGGCGGCGCAGGACGTGGTGACCTCTTACCTGCACTACGAATAGGCAGAACAAGA
>JBFXKS010000108.1:0-6375 GCA_050173515.1 Oscillospiraceae bacterium
GCAACAGCATGTGCCTTTTGGCCGGGGTGCTGTTCGGGCCTCTGGTGGGCGGGCTCTCGGCGGGGCTGGGCTCCATGCTGTTCGACCTGACCAACCCGCTGTACATCTCGGAGTTCTGGATCACCTTTTTGACCAAATTTGCGATGGGCTGGCTGGCCGGCTGGCTGGCGCACCACACACTGCACCGGCTGCACGCCTTTCCGCGGGCCTTGCTTTCCGCGCTGGGCGGGCAGGCGCTGTACATCGTGCTGTACGTGATAAAGTCGGCGGTGTGGTCCCACTTTGTGTACGGCAACCCGTGGGAGGCCGTGGGCTATGTGGTGGCCATGAAGGCGCTGACCTCGGGCATCAACGGCCTGATGGCGGTGGCGGCGTGTGCGCTGCTGGCGCCGGCGCTGGGCGCCGCGCTGAAGGCGGCGGGCATCACGAAGCGCATGCATTTACGGCAGGATTTTTAAGGGATTTTACGCATTTATATTTTATCCTATTAACGCCAAAAATATTTAACAGCGATTTTATTCCTTTTTATGCGCACCCCGGCGGCCGGATGTCCACCGGGGTGCTTTTATATGCACTTTTCGTCACGGCTCACACTTGTGCATCCCGCCCGGTTTTTTGGCCACCTTGTTAGATTAAGCCGCTTTAGCGCCAAGGCCAGCTTGCGTGCAGAACAAGAAAACAAACGGGCGATGGTCTTACTTTTGGACCCACCCAAAGAACGAACGAAGCCCTGCAGGTAAGTTTGCCGCTACACAAAAGCAAGCCACCGCTCGTGCTTGCGCACCCTTCCGCCCTTAGCGCATCGCCTGCGCCCTGCGGGCTTGCCTCCACAAGAGCGGTGGAGTATAATGAGGGTTGATTAAAAAAGCGGGGCCGCAGGGCCCACAGACATCGGGCGAAAGGGGGTGCGCGCATGCGCAAGGAGCAGCCTTCGGGCAAGACGCAATCTTCGGGCAAAAACGCTGACGCCGCCGCGCAGCGGGGCAAGCGCGTTTACAAGGCCCGCCCCACGCCGGGCACCCCTGCGGCGCCGCGGCCCCCGCGGGCCAGCGCCATCCCCGCCATCAGTGACGATGCGAACACACCGCCGCAGCAGCCCGTGAGGCCGGCCGGCGCGGCGGTGCCCGGGGGCACGCCGGCGGCGGGCCAGCCGCCGCAAGCGGCCACGCCACCGCAGGCCGGGCAGAACGGCGCGCCCGCCACAGAATCGGCGCAGCGCCCTGCCCGCCAGCCCTACCATGCCGCCGGGGACCCCGCCCAGCGCTATCCACACCGCGCGGCGGCCAAGGGAAATGGGGCAACGGGGTTTGCCGGCATCAAGCAGTTTTTTGCCGGGCGCAAAAAGCTGAACATCGCCATCGCCGCGCTGGCCATGGTGCTGGTGGCCTTGGTCATCGTGGGGCTGGCGCTGCCAAACGGCGCAGACGTCACGCCGGCCGACCCCAGCGCCGCATCCCAGGCGCGGGCCAGCGCCGTGCCCTCGCAGGACCCATACGACAAGGACGCCAACTCGTTGCCGGTGGCGCAGCTCATCGGCACCATATTGCCCGAGAGCGAGGACGCCGGGGTGCAATATGTGGAGGACACCCTGTTTTTGGGCGACTCCAACACCGAGCGCATGATCGGCTATCGGGACATCACCCACGCCACGCTGGCCAACTGTATCGGCATCGAAAGCATGGGCATCCAGTCCTTCACCAGCCTGTGCTGCGTGCGCTTCAAGGGCATCGCCAACCCGGTCACCATGCCCGAGGCGGTGGCGCTGATGCAGCCGCGGCGTGTGGTGATCACCTTTGGCACCAACAACGCGGGCGGGCTGTCGGCGGCCAGCTTCATCGACTACTACCGCGCAGCGCTGGAAGCGATAGAAAAGGCCTACCCCTACACCGACATCATCATCGGCGCGGTGCCCCCGCTGGACAAAATACACGAGCACACCAGCCTGTCGATGACCGCCATCGACCAGTTCAACATCGCGCTGGCCCAGCTGGCCGAGGAGATGGGCCACAAGTTTTTGAACTGGAGCGAGGCGCTGAAGGACCCCGCCACTGGCTATTGCAAGGCCAACTACACGCTGGGCGACGGCGTGCACCTGACGCGTGACGCGATGGAGGCGATGTTCACCTACCTGCGCACCCACAGCTACCCGTCGGAAGACCGTCGGCCAAAGCCCTTAAAAGACATCCCCGAGCGGGACGGCTCGATGTCCAACATCATCACCAGCGACGCGGCGGCGGCCTCGAAGTCGGCCTCCTCCAGCGCGGCGCTCACCCAGGTCACCTTCTCGGCCGGAAAGGGCGGCACGCTGCAAAGCGGCGGCGCGCTGGGCGGCAGCTTCTGCTTTGAGGCCGCCGTTGGTAAAACCACCCCGGGCGTGACCGCCGTGCCGGACGAGGGCTACCAGTTCGATTTCTGGACGGTGTCCATCGGCAGCATCCCCGACGCAAGCAGCCCTACCATCGCCGGGTTCGCCGTGCCCAGCGGCGTGGACATGAGCATCGGGGTGTCCATCGTGGCCAACTTCAAGAAGCTGCCAGCCTCGGAAAAAGAGCCGGACCCCACCACGGCGCCGCCCAGCGCGACGACAGCGCCGCCCAGCGCCACCACGGCGCCACCCAGCACCACCACCGAGGTGCCCAGCGCCACCACGGCGCCACCCAGCACCACCACCGAGGTGCCCAGCGTGACAACAGCGCCGCCCAGCAGCTCTGCAACGGAACCGCCGGCAACGACAAGCCTGCCGGAAACCCCAACGACAAGCGCGACCGAGACGCCCGAGACGACGACAAGCCCCGAGACCCCCGGCGACCCGGCCGAGGAGGGCAAGACGGGCGAAGACGGCGGCCAGGACACGCCATGAGCGCCCCGCTGATGCTGGTGGCGAACGCGGTCAACCTGCGCGGGCTGTGGCTGGCGCTGCCGTTGGTGGCACTGGTGCTGCTGGTCGGGTGGCTGGTGGCGCGCACGCGCAAAAAAAGCCGCGTGCGGCCGGGGCACTTTATGGAGTATGAGGCACACGGGCACAGCGCGGTGGAGTGCCGGCTGCTGCTGGAACAAAAGGATGAGGCGGACCTGTTCGACTATACGCTGGAGGCCGCGCCCCACGCCGGGCGTGTTCTGCACCTGACCGGCCACAGGCCCACCGGCCAGCCGCTGGACACGGTGTACCTCATCCAGTTTGAAGACGGGCCCAGCGCACGCTTTACACTGCGGTTTGTGCGCGAGGCCTTTGCCAACCCGGACCCACTGCCGCCCGAGGCCCTGCTGGACGCCTTTTTCGCCGCAAAGCTGGATGCGGGGCGCGTAAGCGCGAACGATGGCTTGGTGTAGCCAAACATCGTGACCCGATGCGCGGCGAACGGCCCCAAGGCGCGTGAGCCGCAGAGGCTGCAAAGCAGCCGAGCAGCGGGATGGGCGCGTAAGCGCGAACGATGGCTTGGCGTAGCCAAACATCGTGAACCCGGGGTGCTTTAGCACTGCTTTTGGCTTTGCCGCAGGCAAAACAAAAGCACACCGCCGTAGCCCGAAGCCGCACCCTTGTGGTGCGTGCAAGGGCTGGGAGCAAAGCGACCGCGGCGGGTGGCGCGGCGAACGGCCCCAAGGCGCGTGAGCCGCAGAGGCTGCAAAGCAGCCGAGCAGCGGGATGGGCGCGTAAGCGCGAACGATGGCTTGTGAGCACAGCCGGCACACCCAGTCCCGGCCATCTTGACAAGAGGGGCCACACTTCGCTATAATTGCCTCAACCAAAGAAACGACGGAAAGGACTTTTTTAAACGAATGAGCGACGACGACGGCCCTAGTACGGCCTTGCCGCGAGTGAATTGAAAACAGCACAGTCTGCGCCTTGCCGGGCGCCGGATTGTGCTTTATTTTGTTGTGGCGATATTTTTCCCGGACCCTTTGCAGGCGAGGGGCCCCGCGGGACAAGTGGCCTGCGGTAAACACCCGAACGATTTTTAGGAGGAATGCACTTTGACGGCCGGGACACTGGTGGGACGGCTTATCCTACAGCTGGTTTTGATTTTTGTGAACGCATTTTTTGCGGCGACGGAACTGGCGGTGATGCAGCTGAGCGCCAACAAGCTGCGCGTGATGGCGGACGAGGGCGACCGCGCCGCGCCGCGGATGCTGAAATTGGTGGAGAGCCCGTCGAACTTCCTGTCCACCATCCAGATCGGCATCACGCTGGCGGGGTACTTGGGCAGCGCCTTTGCGGCCGACGCCTTTGCTGCGCCATTGGTGAACTGGGTGTACAACGGTTTGGGCTTCACCAGCCTGTCGCCCGCCACGCTGAACACCATCACACTGGTACTCATCACGCTGGTGCTGTCCTTCTTCACGCTGGTGCTGGGCGAGCTGGTGCCCAAGCAGATCGGGCTGTTCAAGCCCTACCAGGTGGCGCGCGTGACCACCGGGGTCATCGCGGCGCTGGCCGTGGTGATGAAACCTGCCATCAAGCTGCTGAGCGCCACCACCAACGGCGTGCTGCGGCTGTTCGGCATCTCGGGCGAGCGCGGGCAAGAGGCCGTGACCGAGGACGAGATACGCATGATGGTGGACGTGGGGCACGAGAGCGGCACGATAGACCCCGAAGAAAAGGCTATGATCGACAACGTGTTCGAGCTGGACAACACCATCGCCCGCGATGTGATGACACACCGGGTGGACGTGGTGGCCATCGAGGCCGACGCCACCGAGGACGAGATCGTGCAGATCATCGCCGAGTCGGGCATGTCGCGCTTTCCGGTGTACGACGACAGCCTGGACGATGTGCTGGGCGTGCTGAGCAGCCGCAGCTACCTGCTGAACCTGCGCGAGGAAAACCCGAAATCCGTGCGCGAACTGCTGCGGCCCGCCCGTTTTGTGCCCGAGACGGTGCCGGCGGACATTTTGTTGCGGGACATGCAGCAGTGCAAAGACCATCTGGCCATCGTGCTGGACGAGTACGGCGGCTTTTCGGGGCTGGTGTCGATGGAGGACCTGATCGAGGAGATCGTGGGGAACATCTACGACGAGTTCGACGCGCCGGAGGAGGCAGAGATCCACCAGCTGGGCGAAAATTTGTGGCGCGTGGCCGGCGACACCGACATCGAGACGCTGGAGGAAGAGCTGGGCGTGAAACTGCCGGACGACCGCGAGTACGACACGCTGGGCGGGCTGGTGTTCAGCCGGCTGTCCACCATCCCGGCCGACGGCGAAGAGGTGGAGGTGGACGCCGAGGGCATGCACATCCACACCGAGCCGGTGGAGGACCACCACGTGGAGTGGGCGCGGGTGAGCCTGCTGCCGCCGGATGAGGTGGCAGAGGACGAGAGCGACCAAAAGGATTAGCTGAAACGCAGGTGTGCCCTTAGACTCTCTGCATCTGCATCAAGAAACGCCTGCGCACAGTACACAAGTTCTCCTTAGCGTCAAAGTAGCCTGATTCAAGCAGGCGCGCAAAAGGTTGCGCACCGACAACAGAACGCAGTTCCATTGTCGCTTGTTGTTAAAGCGAGGCGGCGTTTTAAAGCGATCGTTTCGCCGCCTATTATAATTTATTGAACAACGGAAGATTTTTGATTTTTCTGTAAACAACATCTCTTTTTTTCCAGTTTTACGTGTAATTTCTATGCGATTTTGATTGCCAAACGGCGGCAGGTAGGCTATAATATAACCTAGATTGACAAAGATTTGTCAACCGGCAAGATATTTGCGCGCAAAAAAGAATGGGTGTTATTCTTTTTTGCCCTTGGCAGCGCAGATGCGAACAAGCTGTAAACAGGATCCGGCCAGGGGCCGGCCTGATATGGATGGGAGGAATGCGGACAATGAAACGCCTGGCAACCGTGCCGTTCAACGGCACACAAGCTCAGGAGGCCGAGCTGAGAGGCTGGCTGAATGAGAACCGGAACACACCGGGCATCGCCATGACGGCCCTGCAAAAAGCACAGGATGTGTATGGCTATCTGCCACTGGAGGTGCAGCGCCTGATCGCCGACGTGCTGGACAAACCTCTGGCCGAGATCTACGGGATCTCCACTTTTTATTCTCAGTTCACCCTTTCGCCCAAAGGGCAGCACCAGGTGAACGTGTGCCTGGGCACCGCCTGCTACGTGAAGGGCAGCGGCGACATCTTCAGCTCGCTGGAGCACCTGCTGCAGATAGAGGGCGGCGAGGTGACCCCGGACGGCAAGTTCAGCCTGGACGCCTGCCGGTGCATCGGCGCGTGCGGCCTGGCGCCGGTGATCATGGTGGGGGACGACGTGTATGGCCGGCTGACCGGCGACAGCGACGAGCTGGAGAAGATACTGGCCAGATATTGATGAGGGGCGGAGGCGTTTGATGCAGGAGCTTTCGATGAACATCCTGGATGTGGCGGAGAACGCCGTGGCT
>JBFXKS010000109.1:0-6300 GCA_050173515.1 Oscillospiraceae bacterium
GCGTTGAGCATGCGGCCCAAGAGTAACCAGATCTCGCTGTTTTAGCACAGGCGCAGTGTCCAAGAGTAACCGACGGTGCGAAAAGCGGCCTCTGGCGGGGAATGCCCGCCAGAGGCCGCTTCGTATCATGTGTTGCACGATGTGTTGCTATGGGTAGGTGTGCGTGCACACCTCCTTGATTTTTTCCCGGATGGCCACAAAGTCCTCGAAGGCCAGCGGCTTTTGGTTCGGGTTGCGCAGTAGGGCGGCCGGGTGCAGGGTGGCGGTGAACAAGACGCCGTTCTTTTCGAACCACTGGCCGTGTTCTTTCATCACCGCAAAATCCGGCTTGATGAGCACCTGCGCCGCGATGCGCCCCACGCAGACGATGATGTTTGGGCGGATGATGCGGAATTGCTCGCGCAGCCAGGGCAGGCAGGCCTCGCGCTCCTGGGGCAACGGGTCGCGGTTGCCGGGCGGGCGGCACTTCACAATGTTGGCGATGAACGCGTTTTTTTGGCGCGAAAGCTGGATGGTATCAAGATACACATCCAGCAGCTTGCCGCTGCGGCCCACGAATGGCAGGCCCAGTTCATCCTCCTGCTGGCCGGGCCCTTCGCCCACGAGCACCTCGGCGTCCTGCACGCCCTCGCCAAACACCACTTTGGTGCGCGTTTCGCACAGGCCGCAGCGCGTGCAGGCTGTGCATGCTTCGCGCAGCACTTCAAAGGCATCTCCCATAAAACCCTCACCGTCCCATCACTGAATATGACCCATTATAACATGTTCTACAAAACATGAAAATGCGGGATGCTTCGATTGAATCCGAAGCATAGTTATGGTATGATAATACAGGAAAACCGAAAGATGTAAACCACACCGTTAGGGAGGGCTGACCATGTTTGCTGAGATGGCGGAAAAGCTGAAAAAGAACCCCAAGATCATTGTTTTCCCAGAGGGCGATGATGTGCGGATTTTACACGCAGTGAGCCGCCTTAAAAAGGAAGGTGTGTTGATACCGCTGTTGTTGGGCAACGTGAGCGAGATACGGGCCATCGTCGGCGAGGAGCGCATCGACATCGATGGGATCGAGGTCATTGACCCGAAAACATATGCCGATATTGATAAAATGGTTGCTGAAATGGTGGAGATACGCAAGGGCAAGATGAGCGAAGAAGAGTGCCGCGCCGCGCTGAAAAAGCGCAACTATTTCGGCACCATGCTGGTAAAGATGGGCATGGCCGCCGGCCTCTTGGGTGGCGCCACCTATTCCACCGCCGACACCGTGCGCCCTGCGCTGCAAATCATCAAAACGAAACCAGGCAATAAAATCGTATCCAGTTGCTTTTTGCTGGTTCATCAAAAAGAGACAGCAGAGCGCTATATCATGGCAGACTGCGCCATCAATATCTCGCCGAACGAAGACGAGCTGGTAGAGATAACCGTGGAGGCCGCCAACATGGCAAAGTGCCTTGGGATAGAGCCTAGAGTGGCGCTGCTTTCCTATAGCACCAAAGGCTCCGCCGAAGGCGATTCCATCAATACCATTCGAGGCGCGCTGAAAAAGCTGCTGGCCATGGGCGTGGATTTCCCGGTGGATGGCGAGCTACAGTTCGACAGCGCGTTCGTGCCGGCGGTGGCGGAGGCCAAGGCGCCGAACTCCCCGATTGCAGGCCGCGCCAACACGTTCATTTTCCCAGATTTGAACGCAGGGAACATCGGCTACAAGATGGCCCAGCGCTTTGGCGGGTTCGAGGCGGTGGGCCCTATGCTACTGGGCATCAACCAACCCATCAACGACCTCTCGCGCGGAACCAACACGGATGAAATATACAAAATGGCCATATTGACGGCACTTTCGGCAAATTAGCGCCGGTTTTGATATCGGAGGGTGTCAGGCGGCTCCGCTGGGCGGCTTGCAAACAGGGCCATCATGCCCTATAATATTTTGTTAGGTAGGCGGCGCAAGGGCGCTGCTTTGCATACGGAAGGTGGGTCCTGTGCAACAGGCCGCTGTGAACCATGTCAGGCGGGGAACCGAGCAGCATTAAGCAGATGTTCCTGTGTGCCGCAGTCAACCTGCCTTTCGTATGCAGAGCAGCACCGGCTTCGCCTACTTTTTTGGATATAAATGGCTTTGTGATGCCAAAAACATGCGCAAAGGAGGGTGGGGGAGATGTACCGTGCACTGTACCGCAAGTGGCGGCCACAGCGGTTTTCCGACGTGGTGGGCCAGGAGGACATCACCGCTGCTCTCTCTAACCAGATACTGGCCGACAAGATAGGCCACGCCTACCTGTTCACCGGCACCCGCGGCACCGGCAAAACCACCTGCGCCAAAATTTTGGCCCAGGCGGTGAACTGCGAGAGCAGGACCGGGGCCGACCCGTGTGGCGAATGTCCCTGCTGTGTGGGGCTGGAAAACGGCAGCATTTTGGATGTCATCGAGATCGACGCGGCGTCTAACAACAGCGTGGACGACGTGCGCGATTTGCGCGATGAGACGGTGTATCGGCCCAGCCGCTGCCGGTTTCGCGTGTACATCATCGACGAGGTGCACATGCTGTCCACCCAGGCGTTCAACGCGCTGCTGAAGATATTGGAAGAGCCGCCCTCCCACGTGATTTTCATTCTGGCCACCACAGAGATCCACAAGGTGCCGGCCACCATCCTCTCGCGGTGCCAGCGCTTTGACTTCGGCCGCATCCCGGCGCGCAAAATGGCAGACCGGCTGTTGCTCATCGCAAAAGAAGAGCACATCGAGCTGAGCGATGCCGCCGCAGAACTCATCGCGCAGATCGCGGGCGGCTCATTGCGCGATGCAATCTCCCTGCTGGACACGTGCTCGGGGCTTGGGCAGGCGGTGGATGAAACACTGGTGCGCCGAATGGCCGGCGTGGCCGACCGGCACTACCTGTTTGCCATCAGCCACGCGGTGGCACGGGGAGATGTAACGGAATTGCTGGTGCAGCTGAACGCCCTGCGCGAGACCTCGCTGGACATGCGGCGCCTGTGCGAAGAGCTGATTGCCCACTACCGGAATTTCCTGTTGGCCGCTGCAGACCCCTCTGGGGCACTTATTCAGGGCATGGCCGCCGAAGATGTGCAGGAATACACAAAAAACAGCACAGAAACACCGGGAAACGCGGCGATTGTTGCCATGAAAAGGCTGGCGGCTGCGCTGGAACGCATGGCGCGCTCGCCAGACCCGCGCATCGATTTGGAGCTGGCACTTTTTGAGCTGTGTGAAGGGCCGAAGGGGCAAGAGAGAGAGCGGAATGCGCCCAAAAGCAAAGAGAAGAAAGAGATAAAAGCGCAAAAGCTGCCAGAATCCAAAACAGTGGAGAGCCCTGCACCTGAGGGGCCGGCGGCGCTGGACCCCGGCGCGCAGGACGTGGAAAGTGATGCGGCAATGCCTGCTTCACCCAAGCCGGAAGCACCGGTGCGCCCGGAACAGGAGAGCGCGGCGGAGGCCATCCCCGATGTGCCCGTGCCGCTGCCACTTTGGCCGCAGGTGCTGGAGCAGCTTTCCAACACCGATAAGATGCTCTACTCCTATATGAAGGATTCCACGGCCTACACCGATGGCCGCCGGGTGCTGATAGACGGCGGGGACATCTTTCTCACCTTTATGCAGGACAACGACCAGGCGCGCGAACGTATAAAAACAGTGATCCAGCTGGCCACAGGCCGCCGCTATGGCATAGGCCCCTATAAAGCGCCGGCGCAGGATGCGGGCGCGGCGCCAAAGTCTGGCATGGACACCTTGCGCGAATGGGAGGCCAATGGGGTCGAGGTGCAATACGGAAAAACTGACGTGGAGGCGTAGATATGAAGGCGAGGTTGCCGCAAGGGTATGGCAAACAGAATGTGAACGACCTGATGAAGCAGGCGCAGCAGATGCAGGAACAGATGCAGGAAAAGCAGGCCGAGCTGGAGGAGGCGGAGTATACCGTGAAGGCCGCCGGTGGCATGGTGGAGGTGGTGATGCGGGGCGACTATCAGGTGAATGCGGTGCATTTGCAGCCCGATGCGGTGGACCCCGATGATATTGAAATGCTGGAAGACATGATGGCGGCTGCGTTCAATGAAGCGGTGCGCACGGTGAAGGAGAGCGGCGAGCAGGAGATGGGTAAGATCGCCGAGGCCTTCCCGGGCCTGGCCGGGCTTCCGCTGTAATGCAAACTATGGAAAAAGGCGTGAGAACATGGGCGTGAATGCGGCGCCGCTGGAAAAATTGATCGAGAGCTTTGCCCGCCTGAACGGCATTGGCCGCAAGGGCGCGGCGCGGCTGGCCTACCAGGTGTTGGCCATGCCACAAGAGCAGGCCGAGGCCTTTGCGCAGTCCATCTTGGACGCGCATCAAAAAATACGACGCTGTGCTATTTGTCAGAATTTCACCGAGGATGAAGACTGTGCCGTCTGCCGCGATTTTGAGCGCGACCGTACCACCATCTGTGTGGTGGAGAGCCCGCGGGACGTGACGGCGTTTGAGCACACACGGGAGTACAAGGGCCTGTACCATGTGCTGCATGGGCTCATTTCACCCACCGAGGGCATCGGCGCCGAGCAGCTGTGCGTGCAGGAGCTATTGGCGCGCCTGGGCGACGGAACGGTGCAGGAGGTGATCATGGCCACCAACCCCACCGTAGAGGGCGAGGCCACCGCGCTGTACCTTTCGCGACTCATCAAGCCGCTGGGCATCCGCACCACCCGCCTGGCCTATGGCCTGCCGGTGGGCGGCAACCTGGAATATGTGGACGACGTGACGCTTTTCCGGGCGCTGTCTGGCCGCGGTGAGATATAAGGCATAAGGCCCAGGCGCGGCTTGACATTGAGGCGGCGCTGGCGTAAGATGAATTTCCCTAACAAAAACGAACAGAAAAGGAGGTGGGCTGGATGGCAGCCACCCAAACCGTGGCTGTGAACCGGAAGGCCCGCCACGAGTATTATGTGCTGGATAGTGTCGAGGCCGGCATCGAGCTGGTGGGCACTGAGGTGAAGAGCATCCGCATGGGGCAGGTGAACTTGAAGGATTCCTGGGTAGACATTCGGAATGGGCAGGCATACTTGCTTGGGATGCACGTGTCACCGTATGAAAAAGGCAATATCTTCAACCGGGACCCCGTGCGGGCACGGCGGTTGCTGCTGCACAAACGGGAGATCCAGCAGCTTTATGCGCAGGTGAAAACCAAGGGCCTTGCGCTGATACCCATCACGCTGTATTTCAAGAATTCGAACGTGAAGGTACAGGTGGGCATCTGCAAAGGCAAAAAGCTTTACGACAAGCGTGCCGTGGCCGCCGAACGGGATGCAAAACGCTCTATCGACCGGGCGATGAGCAATAAAAACGCGTGAATACAATGAATATGGGGATGTAAAGGTTTCGACAGGGAGGGGAAAGCAAGAGCAGCGGGTAGTGGTGTGGCCCCACTTTAACTGCCACAAAACAATAATTAACAACACTGTTAATTTCCGCAGCAACAATCGCGTTGCTGTTGCCGCCTAACATAGGCAGCCGTCCGGCCTGCTCTACCGTGGGGCAGGGCCCGGGCGTCATCTAAACGGTAAACGTGAACACTCCTAAGCTTTGCGGGGTGTCATGAACTGATGAAGCTACCGACGCGGCGGCCCGATCGTCGGCCTGCCGCCGGGGGAATCTTGTAGGCGATCTGCACCCGGAGATACTGTTGTGGCCCCCTTTCTGGACACGGGTTCGATTCCCGTCATCTCCACCATCCAATGAATCGTCAAAAAACGTCGTGGCAACGCCATGGCGTTTTTTGATGGTCAATCTGAAATAATGCCTCGGGTAGCCGGGGCATTTTTTGATTGACACAGAATGCTGTTCCCAGCAGCGGGCGCTTGTGCTATAATTAAAAATCGAAAAGCGCCAAAGTGTCTTGGCCAGGGAGAGGAGCCGTTATGCGCAAACGAAACGTCATCATCTCGGTGGGGGTCATTGTTGTACTGGTGGCATTGATCGCCGTGTTGGCCACGCTCATCATCAACCGTGTGAGCGGGAACGATAAAACCACGGATGCGCCGTCCGGCCCGCGCACGCTGCAAATGTCGGGCGTGGAGCTGTATATTCTGGACGCCCCTGCGCTTGTGGCGGGCGACAAGCTGGACTATGGCCAGATCGACATGGAATACTGCACGCGGCAGGACGTGCACAGCGGTGGTGTTTATGTGGAAACCATCAGCGACGAACGGCTGCCGCTGACGCAGGAACTGGTGGCCATGCAGCCGGGTGTGTTTTCGCTCTCGCCCGAAGACGGGACGGAACTTGCGGCAGGTACGCTGACCATCACACTGCAG
>JBFXKS010000110.1:0-6288 GCA_050173515.1 Oscillospiraceae bacterium
AAGTCCAGCGCCGAGAAGCTGTCGTCGAAGATGTACACCGGCGCGTCTTTCACCAGCGCGCGCGCAATGGAAAGGCGCTGGCGCTGCCCGCCGGACACGTTGGTGCCGCCCTGGCTGATCTCGGTGTCGAAGCCGTCATCGCTCTGGTCGATGAACTCGGTGGCCTGTGCCACCTCGGCCGCCTGGCGCAGCTGGGCGTCGCTGGCCTGCTCGTTGCCAAAGCGCAGGTTGGTGGCTATGGTGCCGCTGAACAGCAGGCCTTTCTGCGGCACGAAGCCGATGTTCTGGCGCAACTCGTGCTGTGTCAGCTCCCGCACGTCCACGCCGTCCAGCGTCACGCTGCCCTCGGTGGCGTCGTAGAAGCGCGGGATCAGGTTCACCAGCGTGCTTTTGCCGCTGCCGGTGGCCCCGATGAAGGCGGTGGTCTGCCCGGGCCGCGCGGTGAAGCTGATGTCGTGCAGCACGTCCTCGTCGGCGCCGGTGTATTTGAAGCTCACGTGGTCGAAGCGGACTTCGCCTTTGGCCTTGCCGCCCAGGGTCTTGGGGGCGGCGGGGTCTTTGATGGTGCTCTCGCTCTTCAAAACGGCGTCGATGCGCTCGGCCGAAACCGAGGCCCGCGGCACGATGACGAAGATCATGGCGATGAACAGGAAGGACATCACCACCTGCATGGCGTATTGGATGAAGGCCATCATGTCGCCCACCTGGATGGCCGAGGCCGCGATCTGGTCGGCGCCCATCCACACGATGAACAGCGACAGGCCGTTCATCACCAGCATCATGATGGGCATCATCAGCGTGATGGCCCGCCCCACGAACAGGCTGTTTTTGGTCAAATCGTGGTTGGCTTTTTCAAAGCGCTTGGCCTGGAAGTCCTGGTTGGCAAATGCGCGCACCACCATGATGCCGTTCAGGTTCTCGCGCGAGACCAGGTTCAGCCGGTCTATCAGGTCCTGCATCTTTTTGAACTTTGGCATCACCACCACGATGAGCACGGCGATGACCACCAAAATGATGCCCACTGCCGCGGCGATGAGCCAGCTCATGCCGGGCGATTTGCGCAGCGCCATCACCACGCCGCCAATGCCCATCAGCGGCGCGAACACCAGCATGCGCATGGCCATGGTGTACAGCGTTTGCACCTGGGTCACGTCGTTGGTGGTGCGGGTGATGAGGCTGGCGGTGGAGAACTGGTCCATCTCCGCGTTGGAAAAGCCACTCACCTTTGCAAAGACATCACGGCGCAAGTCGCGCGCCACGCCGGCGCCCAGCCGGGCAAAGCAGTATCCGGCGCCGATGGCGCAGGCCATGTTGGCCACGCTCAAAAGCACCATGATCAGCCCGATGCGCACGGTGTAGCCGGTTTGCATACTGCCGGCATCGGCGCCCAGCGCCTGGTAGAAGGCTTTGTTCAGCACGGCCGCCACCGAGTCGGTCATCATGGCCGGGCTGTCCGCCGCCTTGCTGATGGCCGCATCCAGGTCCTCCTGCGAGGCATTGGTGATCAGCGGCATCAGCTGCTGCAGGCTCTCGAGATCAAAGTCGGCGCTGGTCTCGTCCGAGGCGCCTATCTCGATGCCGGCCTGCTGGGCCGCCGTCTGCAGGAAATCGGTGAAGGCATAGCCCGCCCGGCCCATCACCGTGTCGGTCTGCTCGGCCTGCTGGGGCGTGGCGGTGTACACCAGCGCGTTCACCTCGGCGGCCCGCGGGAAGGTCTTGTCGGTCGTCTTCTGCTGGGCGGTGTCCAGCTCGCTGTACAGCGTGTAGGCATTCTGCGCCGTGGTGTAGTCGCGTTCCGGCATGAACAGGCTCAGCAGCGCAAAGGCGTCGGGCGAGATGGCCTTCGGGGCCACCTCCTCGATGCCGCTTTTCTGGATGCCCGTGTTCACGATGTTGCTCATCATGTTCGGCAGGTTCAAATCCAAAATGGCTTGCGCAAACAGCAAAATGACGCCGATACACAGCAGCGCCCCATATTTTTTCAAATATCTTGCCAGCTTCAGCAATTTACATCGTCTCCTTCTGTGGGGCCTCGCCCGAGGGGCCCGCCTGATTTTGTACCTGTTCTATCGCGCTGCTCAGCTGGCCCAACAGGTCCACCAGCAGCTCGGTTTTTTCATCCCCAAGCACGGCCAGCGCCTGTTCCATCCGGCCCCAAAATTCCCGCAATGTGCCGCTGGCCAGCCGCCGGCCTTTGGCCGTCAGCTCGATGTGCACCACCCGGCGGTCGCTGGTGGCGCCCACCCGCTGCAGATAGCCGTTCTCCTCCAGCAGCCGCAGCTTTTGTGAAATGGCCGGCATCGACTGCCGTGTCACTTTGGCCAGGGCTCCGGCGGTCATGGGGCCCTTCTTGTGGCGGTCCATCTCGGTCAGTGCGCCCAACACCGCCATGTCGCCGCGTTTCAGCGGCGGTGGCGGCTGGAACGACGCCCAAATGCGCCGCATGCGGTCCATCGCGTCAAAAACCGCCGCGGCATTGCCATATTCGCTGCGCGCCAGCCCATCCATCATCATGTCATCGCGCCCCTTTCCGCGCTTTTCCGCCGGCACAGCCCATGCCGGCAGAATGTGACAAATTACTTGCTTTTCTAAATAATTAACCAAATTAATTAAATGCATTAACTATTTTAGCACAGAACGGAAAGAAATCAAGTCCCTCACAAAAACTTCACAGATAGAAAAACCACCTTCGGGCCCGTGGGCCCCAAGGTGGCTTTATGTAAAGGCTGAGCCGGGCTATACGCCCGCCAGGAAAATCTTCATGCGGGCCACGGCCTCGGCCGTGCGCGCGGCGTCGCCAAAGGCGGAGAGGCGGAAATAGCCCTCGCCATTTTGGCCAAAGCCGGCGCCCGGGGTGCCCACGATGTTGGGGCCGATGAGCAGGTGCTCAAAAAATTTCCACGAGGGCAGATTCAGCGGGCATTCCATCCAGATATACGGGCTGTTCACGCCGCCGCTGTGCCAGATGCCCAGCTCGGCCAGCGCCGCGCTGATGACCTGGGCGTTGTTGCGGTAGTAGGCGATGTTCTCCATGCAGGCGGCCAGCCCGGCCTCGGTGAACACGGCCTCGGCGCCGCGCTGCACGATATAGCTCACGCCGTTGAACTTGGTGGTCTGCCGGCGGTTCCACATCGCGTTCAGGTCGGCGCCGCCGGGCTTTAAGGCCAGCGGCACCACGGTGTAGCCGCAGCGCACGCCGGTGAAGCCCGCCGTCTTGGACAGCGAGCAGATCTCGATGGCGCAGGTGTCGGCGCCGGGCACTTCGTAGATGGAGTGGGGCACGTCCTCGGACTCCACGAAGGCCTCGTAGGCCGCGTCGAACAATATCACGGCGCCCTGCGCGTTGGCATAGGCCACCCACTGGGTCAGCTGCTCGCGCGTGTAGGCGGCGCCGGTGGGGTTGTTCGGGCTGCACAGGGTGATGATGTCCGCCTTCACCGCGGCGTCGGGCATGGGCAAAAAGTTGTTCTCCCGCGTCGCGTCCATGTAGATGATGTTGCGCCCCGCCATCACGTTGGCGTCCACGTATACCGGGTACACCGGGTCGGGCAGCAGCACGGTGTTGTCCTTGTCGAATAAATCCAGAATGTTGCCGCAGTCGCTCTTCGCGCCGTCGGACACAAAGATCTCGTCCAGGTCCAGCGCCACGCCGCGCTTGGCGTAATAGCCCTGGATGGCCTCCAATAGAAAGTCGTACCCCTGCTCGGGGCCATAGCCGTGGAAGGTCTCGGCGGTGGCCAGCTCGGCGGCGGCCTTCTCCATCGCGGCCACCACCACCGGTGGCAGGGGGCGGGTCACGTCGCCAATGCCCATGCGGATGACGTCCGAATGGGGATAGGCGGCTTTGAAATAGTCTATTTTGCGGGCGATGTCCACAAACAGGTAGTTGTCTTTCAGCGCGGCAAAGTTTTCGTTCACTTTCATTGGCGTTCGCGTCCTTTCTCGGCAAAGCGGCCGGCAGGGGCCCTTATATACTAATGGAAGTACAGGTCGGTGGTGGGGAACTGGGGCTCGCTGGTGTAGCGGATGCCCAGCTTTAAGAAGGTGTCGGCGTCGTCCCGGGTGATGATGTCGGAGCTGTGGGCCTCGCAGTCGCGCAGCTTGGGCAGGTGGTTCAGCGCCCACTCGGCGGTGGGGTTGGTGGCCGCCGAGATGGACAGCGCCAGCAAGATCTCCTCCAGCTTCAAAATGGGATACCGGCTGCCCAGCATCTCCTTTTTCATGCGGATGATGGGCTCCAGCACGATGGGCGAGATGAGCAGTATCTCGTCGGCGATGCCCGCCAGCACCTTGATGGAGTTCAGCACCACGCTGGCGGTGTCGTTCATCAGCTCGCTGCCCTTACCGGTGATGATCTGCCCGTCGGGCAGCTCCAGCGCAATGGCCGAACGCCCGCTGTCGTTGGCTTTTTTCAGCGCCGGCTCCACCACTTTCCGGTCCTGCGGGCGCAGCCCCAGGCTGCTCATCAAAAACTCGATGCGCTTCACGGCCTCCTGCGAGCCCTGGCCCTGGGTGTAGGCGCAGCGCTCTTTGTACCACCGGCGGATGATCTCCTGCCGGCCGGCCTCGGCCACCACCGCGTCGTCGCTGATGCATGCGCCGATCATGTTCACGCCCATGTCGGTGGGGCTGCGGTACAGGTCCTCGCCCATCACACGCTTCAAAATAGCGCGCACCACCGGGAAAACCTCGATGTCCCGGTTGTAGTTCACCGTGGTCACGCCATAGGCTTCCAGGTGGAACGGGTCGATCATGTTCACATCCTTCAAGTCGGCGGTGGCCGCCTCGTACGCGATGTTCACCGGGTGCTGCAGGGGCAGGTCCCAGATGGGGAAGGTCTCGTATTTGGCATAGCCGGCGCGCACGCCGCGCTTTTGCTCGTGGTACAGCTGCGACAGGCAGGTGGCCAGCTTGCCGCTGCCCGGGCCGGGCGCCGTCACCACCACCAGCGGGCGGCTGGTCTCGATGAACGGGTTGGCGCCATAGCCCTCCTCCGAGACGATGGTGTCCACGTCGGAGGGGTAGCCCTTGGTGAGCGCGTGCAGGTACACCCGCTCGCCGCGCAACTCCAGCTTGTTTTTAAAGGCGTCGGCCGCCTGCTGGCCAGAGTACTGCGTGATCAGGATGGAGCCGATGTAGAGCTCCATGCGCCGCAGGTTGTCTATCAGCCGCAGCATGTCCAGGTCGTAGGTGATGCCCACATCGGTGCGCACCTTGTTCTGCTCTATGGCCCCGGCGCTGATGCACAAAATGATCTCGGCCGAATCCTTCAGCTCGGCCAGCAGCTTCACCTTGCCGTTCAGGTCAAAGCCGGGCAGCACGCGCGCCGCATGGTAGTCGTCGAACAATTTTCCGCCAAACTCAAGGTAGAGTTTGTCAAAGCTGTCCACTCGGCTGCGGATGCGCGCGCTTTGCTCCTTGATGTAGGTCTCGTTGTTGAACCCGATTTTTCTCATGATTCCGCTTGCCCTTTCTATACCCCACGGTTGTGTTCGAGCCGCCCGATGCCCTTGTGGGCTTGCCGCCTGCAGCTTGCCGGCCGCAGGGCCCTCGTCCTATACCAGCCGCACTTTCTTTTCCCGCAGGTAATTGTACCATACCGCGCCACGGGGAACAATAGCAAGCGGCGGAACACGGGCGGGGGAAAGCGCGATTTGCAAAGCCACACAAATAATTGCCACCCGCCTTGACAAGCACTGTGAAACACGATATAAAGAAAAGTAAGATAAAGGGTGCGGCGGGCGCTTGGGCCCGGCCGGATAACCAGAAAGAGGGCACCTAAATGGTTTTTGAGCGCATTCGCCAGATATTGAGTGACCAGCTGGACCTGGACGAAGAGAAGATCACCATGGAGTCGGACATCGTGGAGGACCTCGAGGCCGACAGCCTCGACGTGGTCGATCTTGTTATGACCATCGAGGACGAGTATGGCCTGGAAGTGCCGGACGACCAGATAGAGAACTTCCGCCTGGTGGGCGACGTGGTGCGCTATATCGAGGAAAATATCTAAATCGTCCATAGGGCTTGGGCCACAAACAGGGCTTTGTTGTGGGGTGTGCCGTTTTTTCGGCACACCCCAGAATATTACCGGAGAGAGGAAAAGCGGCATGAGTGACAAGAACAAAAAAATGGTGGAGGCCATCACCCCCATCGATGAGGATTTTGCGCAGTGGTACACCGACATCTGCCTGAAGGCGGAGCTGGTGGACTACAGCTCGGTCAAGGGCTTCACCATCCTGCGGCCCTACGGCCAGGCCATCTGGGAGAATATCACAAAGATACTGGACG
>JBFXKS010000111.1:0-6232 GCA_050173515.1 Oscillospiraceae bacterium
TCGTCCATGCCGTACTCCGGGTGCCGTGCGATGAGCTGGCCCTCCAGCTTGAACTGGATGACGGCGATGGCCTTGTGCATCTTGGCGGCCATGCCCTCGTCGATGGGGTCGTAGACGTTGCGGTCCAGCAAATGGGGCCAAAAGGGCCGGCAGGGGTCGTCCCGGTACACCTCGGCGGCAAAGGCGGACAGCGGCCGCAGGTTGATGCCATAGCTATCTTCCAGCAAGTCGAAGTTGTTGTAGCTGATGGCCAGGCGCACCACGTTGGCCACACAGGTGGGGTTGCCGGCGGCGGCGCCCATCCAGTGGATGTCATGGTTGCCCCACTGGATGTCCACGTCGCCAAACATGGCCAGCTCCTCCATCACAAGGTCTGCGTGGGGCCCGCGGTCGAAGATATCGCCCAAAATGTGCAATTGGTCGATGCTGCAGTGGCGGATGAGGCGGCACAGCGCAATGATGAACTTGTCGGCCACACCCGTGCCGATGATGGCGTCGATGATGGCCGTGTAGTAGTCCTCTTTGTTCTCCTCGGTGTCGGCGTGCAAAAGCTCGTCCATCACATAGGCGAACTGCGCGGGCATTTTTTTGCGCACCTTGCTGCGGGTGTACTTGCTGGCCACGTTTTTGCACACCTGCACCAGCCGGAAGATGGTGACACGGCACCAGTCGCTGTTGCCGGGCAGCTTTTGCCGCACGGCCAGCACCTCGGCCGGGCGGAAGATGATCTCGCCCAGCAGCATGCGCTCGGCCTCGGACAGCGCGTTCTGGAACAGGCCCTCTATCTTGTTGCGGATGATGCCGGAGGCGGTGCCTAGGAGGTAGGCGAAGGCGTCGGCCTCGCCGTGGATGTCGCTGAAAAAATACTCGGTGCCCTTTGGCAGCTGGCAGATGGCCGACAGGTTGATGATCTCGGCCGAGACGGCGTCGGCGGTGGGGTATTCCTTTGCCAGCAGTTCCAGGTAGGCTTGGGTGGCCATTGCGTTCTCCTTTGGGAAAGTCATTTTGCAGTCAAATGGGTTTTTCGAACACGAAGTCGTCCATCACATAGCCGCCGCCGATATCGGCCACCTGCTCGCGCGCCAGCGTGAAGCCGGTTTTGCGGTAGACGCTGATGGCGCGCTTGTTGTAGCGGTTCACGGTCAGCCACACGCCGTCACAGCCCAGGGCCTGGCCGCGCTGCTCGATAAAGTCCAGTATTTTGCGGGTGTAGCCCTTGCCGCGGTGTTTGGCCAGCAGGTACAGCTTGCTCAGCATCAGCTTGCCGTCCTCGGCGTGGATGCCGATGTAACCGCCGGGCTCGTCGTCCGGCGCGCCCTCGAAGCACAGCAGGTAATATTCATAGCCCTCGCTTCGTATCTGGGCCGTCAGGGCCGGCGCGCTTTGGAACTTGGCCACCATGTAGTCTATCTGGTCCGGGGACAAAAGGTCGGCAAAGCACTCGTGCCAGATGACGTCGGCCAGCTGGGCCGCGCGCGTGATGCTGGCGTCGGTGTGTACCGGCAGAAAACGAATGGTCTCTTTTCCCATTTCCGGGCTCCTTCCGGGTTGCAGGGTTTCGGCTATTGCCCGGCCGGCGGGCGCTTGGCCTTTCCGGTGAGGCGGCTGATGGCGATGCGCACCACGGCGGTGCGCCCGAAGGACTTTGCGAGGGAGGCCGGGGCCTTGTCCATGTCGTCCGGCAGGTATTTTTGGCACAGGGCCAACAGCGCGCGGCGTTTTTCGTCATCGTCGGCCACCAACGTGGCCGCGCCATGCACCACGGCGCTCTCGTAATAGGTGGTGAAGTCGCCGTCGTAAACGGGGCGGGTGGCGCCCACCACACAGAAAGAGACGTCGCTGCGGGCGCCTATATTGCTCAGCTTGTGGCCCAAGGGCGCGCAGTGGAAGTAGAGCGCGTCATCCATCAGCACATAGTTCAGCGGCGTGGCCAGCGGCAGGCCGGCCACATCGGCGCTGGCCAGCACGCCGTATTCGCCCCGCTGCAGCAGCGCCAGGGCGTCCGCCGCGGGCAGGGCACGGTCTTTTCGGCGCATGGGGGCGGCTGGCCACATGGGGCATTCCTCCTGTCGGTGGATTTTACGGGGTTTTATTTCGTATTTTAAACCGGATTAAAAACATTTTTTAACTCATTTATCGCCTATTTATTAAAGGCGAACCATCGCATTTATAGCCCTTGACCGTTCTAGAATGCCAGCTCGGCTTTCACCACTTTGGCTATCTCTTTTGAGGCCTCGGTGATGGCGGCCTCGTCCATGCCCTCCACCATCACGCGGATGAGCGGCTCGGTGCCGGATACGCGCACCACCACACGGCCCTCCTCGCCCAAAATGTCCTTGTACTTGTCCACCACTTCCTTCACGGCCTCGTTGTTGTAAAAGGCCAGCTTGCCCTTGGCCGACACATCCACGTTCTCCATCACCTGCGGGTAGCGTGTCATCACGCTGGCCAGCTGGCTCAGCGTTTTGCCGGAGGAGCGCAGGTGGCACAGCAGCTGGATGGCGGTGAGCTGGCCGTCGCCGGTGGTGGAGAAGTCGCGGAAGATCACGTGGCCGCTCTGCTCGCCGCCAAACCGATAGCCCTCCACCTCCATCTCCTCCAGCACGAAGCGGTCGCCCACCTTGGTGGCCACGAAGCGGATGCCGTTTTCGTCACAGAAGCGGTTGAAACCCATGTTGGTCATCAGCGTGCCCACCACGGTGTCGCGCCGCAGCTTGCCGCGCTCTTTCATGTCCAGCGCGCAGATGGCCATGATCATGTCACCGTCCACCACGCCGCCTTTTTCGTCCACGCACAGGCAGCGGTCGGCGTCGCCGTCAAAGGCCACGCCCGCGTCCAGCTTGTGCTCCACCACATAGGCCTGCAATGCGTCCATGTTGGTGGAGCCGCAGTCCTTGTTGATATTCAGCCCGTCGGGCGCGTTGGCCAGCAGGTCCACCGTGGCGCCCAGCTCCTCGAACAGCAGCGCGGCGGTGGCGCTGGCCGAGCCGTTGGCGCAGTCCACCGCGATGTGCAGGCCCTCGAGCGAGGTGGGCACCGTGGACTTGAGGTGCTCCACATAATCGGCCACGGCCGTGCGGCGGTAAGACAGCGTGCCCAGCTGCTCGTTGGGCACCAGCTCTATCTCCCCGGGGGCGTCCAGCACCAGCACCTCGATGCGGTCCTCCAGGTCGTCCGGCAGCTTGAAGCCCTCGCCGCCAAAAATCTTGATGCCGTTGTAGGTGTAGGGGTTGTGGCTGGCAGAGATCATGATGCCGGCATCGGCCTTGTAGCGCTGCACCAGAAAGGCCACCGCCGGCGTGGGCACCACGCCCACGCTGATAACGTCGGAGCCCACCGAGCACAGCCCGGCGCACAGGGCGCTCTCCAGCATGTCGGAGGACAGGCGGGTGTCCTTGCCAATGACCACCAGCGGCCTTCGGCGGCGCCCCTGGGCCAGCGCGGCCGCGGTGGCCCGGCCAATGCTCATGGCCAGCTCTGCGTTGATGTCCTCGTTTGCGATGCCGCGAATGCCGTCTGTGCCAAACAGTCTTGCCATAAAACACGCTCCCAAGCCATAAGTTTGATTGGAAAAAGGTGGAAAACCGCGCTGTTTTCCGCCGTTTTCCAAAGAGTACCACACCGTTTTTGGACGGTGGTGGCCCGGGTGGCCCGGCGGGAGCCGAGCCAAAAACCAGGCGAAAAAGGCGGAGAAAATCACGGGATAAAAAGTGCGAAAACCTTTAAATAATTTAAAATTAAATGCGCATTAATTGCGGGAAAACCCTTATTTTTTGGCCACGACCTCGCCGGGGCCTTTGAAGATGCTGCGGTGGGGCACCTGCCCGCGCACACAGCTGATGGGATAGACGGTGACCTCTCGGCCCAGCACGCAGCCGGGGCACAGCACGCTGTTGCAGCCCACCTCGGCGCCGTCGCCCACAAAGGCGCCCACCTTTTTGCGGGCGGTGTCCAGCCGCTCGTCCTCGCAGCACATCACCACCGGGCTCTTGTCGCTTTTCACATTGGAGGTGATGGCCCCGGCGCCCAGGTGGGACCTGTGGCCCAAAATGGAGTCGCCGATGTAGTTGAAGTGCGGCACCTGCACGCCGTTGAACAAAATGGCGTTTTTGACCTCGCTGGAGTTGCCCACCACGGCATTTTTGCCGATGATGGCGTTGCCGCGGATGAAGGCGCTGTGGCGCAGGGTGGCGCCGCTGTCGATGATGCACGGGCCGGTGATGGACGCGCTGGGGGCCACCCGGGCGTCCTTGGCCACCCACACATCCTCGGCCGCGTGCTGGTACAGCGCCGGGTCCAGCGCCGGGCCCAGCGCACGGATGAAATCCCCGATGCCGGCCAGGGCCTCCCACGGCCAGGTGGTTTCTGCCAGCAGCGGCGCCGCCAGCGTGCAGGAAAGGTCATAAAGCTCGGCTGTTGTGTAAATGGGCATCAAAAGCGCCTCCGTTCAGGCTGAATATATCACACATCATTATACGCAACGCGCACGGAAAAAGCAAACTGCCGCCCGTGTGGGGCCCCCGGCTGCGGCCGCGCGGGCGGTGCGCTTTTGGCGGCCAACGCCGCGCGCGCCTTTCAAATGCCGGCGCTGTGTGTTACACTGGATGATAACACAAAAACATAAACGACTGCTTATATAAAGGAGAGACTCCATGGAGAAGCGCAGACCCGCCAAGGTTTGCTCGCGCATTGGGCTGGCGCTGTTTTTGATGCTGGTGGTGTGGCTGGCGGTGGTGAACGGCCTGTCGGCGCTCATCAAGGCGCAGTGGCCCAGCCTGCTGGGCAATGCCTGGGTCGTGTGGCTGGTGAACGATATCCCGCTGTACCTGTTGGGCATGCCCCTGTTTTTGCTGGTGGTGCAGGGCATCCCGGAAAACACCGAACGCCCGCGCTACAAGGTGCCGGTGGGCGCTGGGCGCTGGCTGGGGCTGCTGGCGTTCTGCCTGGGGTCCACCTATGCCATCTCGATGGTGGTGAACGTGGTGCTGACGGCCCTGCAGGGCAACTGGAGCGAGCTGCTGACGGAAGCCGAGGGCTGGATGGAGCAGATGCCCCGGGCCAGCAGCGCGCTGGAGGATATGCTCATGCTGGAGGGCGGCTTTTTGCCCAACCTGCTGTTCGGGGCCTGCGTGCCCGCGCTGGGCGAGGAGTTTTTGTTCCGCTACATGCTGCGGCGCAAAATGGCCGGCTGCGGCGACAAGACCTATGTGCTGTTCAGCGGGCTGTGCTTTGCCGTCTTCCATGTGAACGTGTCGCAGATGTTCTACGCGTTTTTCCTGGGCGCGTTGTTCGCATGGCTATATCTGGCCACCGGCAACATCTGGCTGCCGGTGTCGCTGCATTTTGCGGTGAACGTGACGGGCCTGAGCATACCGACGCTGGCCATGGTATTGATGCGCTATGAGGCACATGCGATCTCGCTGCTGTTGCTGCTGCTGATGGTGGCGATGATACTTGGGCTCATCGCGCTGGCCATTGTGCTGTTCGCGCGATACTTTGCCCGGGTGATGGCCACCATGGCCTCACCCACCGAGCCCGGCTGGCCCCACCGCCCGGCGGCGCCGCAGCAAATCAGCTGGGAGCGCCCAAAATGGCCGGCCGACCCCACCGCGTGGGACCGCGCCCACGCCTACGCGCCCTGGGGCGCCGCTTACGGGCAGCCCCACGCACCATACGGGCAGCCATATGCGCCCTATGGCGGCGGCGCCCCGGCGGCCTTGCCCTCCTACCCTGTGCAGCCTTACGCGGCAAACAGCGCGTGGCCACCCCCACCGGCCTATGTGCCCGGCCCGGGCATGCCCGTTTGGCAGCCGCCGGCCGGCGCAGCGCCGCCCGGCCCGGGCGGCATGTATCACCGGCAGAAGCCCATTGAAATCAACGCCACGCGGCACAAAAGCGCGGCGCGCGTGGTGCTTTTAAACGTGGGCATGGTGCTTTACCTGGCGGTGGCGCTGGTGGCCACGGTGGTGAACCTGTTGAGCATGATGGGCGTGCTGGTGTTTTGAACGATTTAAAAAAGCAGAGGCGGCCAATATGTGGCCGCCTCTGCTTTTTTGTCTGTTCACACCTACCACTCGATGTCCTCCACCGGGGTGGGCGCGGCGTTCAGGCGCACGTCGGCCACCTGCCCGTTTTTGAAGGAGAGCACGCGGTCGCCCATGGGGGTGATCTGGCTGTTGTGGGTGATGAGCACCACCGTTATGCCCTGCTGGCGGCAGGTGCGGTGCAACAG
>JBFXKS010000112.1:0-4040 GCA_050173515.1 Oscillospiraceae bacterium
GGCTCGGCTTTTTTGGCCGAGGCCTTCGTTTCGGCGGCCGGTTTTTTGGCGGCGGCCGGCTTCTTCGCAGCCGCTGCCGGGGCCTTTTTCTCGGCGGCCGGCTTCTTGGCCGCTGGCGGTTTCTTGGCCGCTGGCGCCTTTGCGGCGGCCGGCTTTTTGGCGGGGGCTTTATTCTCCGCCGCCGGTTTCGCCTTTTCAGCGGAGGGCTTTTCCTCCGCGGCGGGTGTTTTCTTCTCTTCTGCCATGGGGATCGCCTCCTCTAGTTAAAGATCTCCTTCACGCTTTTGCCGCGCTTTTGGGCCACGCTCTCGGCGCTGACCAGGCCCATGAGGCCGTTCATGGTGGCGGTGACCACGTTGATGGGGTTGTTGGAGCGCACACACTTGGTGCGGATGTCTTTGATGCCCACCGCCTCGACCACGGCGCGCACCGGGCCACCGGCGATAACACCGGTACCGGGGCCGGCCGGCCGCAAAATGACATGGCCCGCGCCGAAGCGCCCGATGATCTCGTGCGGGATGGTGGTGCCCTTCAGGTTGATGCGCACCAGGTTTTTCTTGGCGTCTTCTATGCCTTTGCGAATCGCCTCGGGAACCTCGCCCGCCTTGCCCAGGCCGAAGCCCACGATGCCGGCGCCGTCGCCCACCACCACCAGGGCGGAGAACTTGAAAATACGGCCGCCCTTCACGGTTTTGGAAACGCGGTTGATATGGACCACTTTTTCAACAAGGTCCAGTGTTGCAGCGTCAATATATTCCATGCTATCCTCCCTTACAGCTGCAGGCCGCCCTCGCGGGCGCCCTCCGCCAGCGCTTTTACGCGGCCGTGGTACACGAAACCGCCGCGGTCGAAAACCACCTGTTTGATGCCTTTGGCCAGGGCCTTTTCGGCGATGGCTTTGCCCACTTTGGTGGCGGCTTCCAGGTTGCCGCCGGGGCCGGAAAAGCCCTTGTCCAGGCTGGAGGCGGCTGCCAGGGTGGTGCCGGATACGTCGTCGATGAGCTGGGCGTAGATGTGCTTTGAGGAGCGGAACACATCGAGCCGCGGCCGTTCGGCCGTGCCGCTGAGCCGACCGCGCACACGGCGGTGACGGCGCAGACGCGCAACATTCTTGTCGAGTTTATTGACCATGTTTGACCACTCCTTCCTTTAGCTTTTGCCGGCCTTGCCCTCTTTGTGGGGCACGTACTCGCCGGCGTATCGGATGCCTTTGCCCTTGTAGGGCTCGGGCGGGCGTTTCTCGCGGATCTCGGCGGCGAACTGGCCCACCTTCTGTTTGTCGATGCCGTTCACCACGATCTTCGTGGGCCCGGGCACCTCGGTGCTCACGCCGTCACGGTCGTCCATCATCACCTGGTGGGAATAGCCCAGGTTCATGACCAGGGTGCTGCCCTGCTTCTGGGCACGGTAGCCGATGCCGACGATCTCCAGTTCCTTCTTGAAGCCCTCGGTGACGCCCTCGACCATGTTGGCCACCAGCGTGCGCGACAGCCCATGCAGGCTGCGGGCCTCCTTGCCGTCGTTCGGCCGGGTCACCACGACCTCTCCATCCTTCTGCTCGACGGCGATCATGGGATGGATGGTGGAATCCAGGGTGCCCTTGGGGCCTTTGACCGCCACATGGTTGCCGTCGATCTTGACTTCAACCCCGGCGGGGATGACGATGGGTTTTCTTCCTATTCTCGACATTGTCTTTTCAGCCCCTTTCTTACCACACGAAGGCCAGGACCTCGCCGCCCACATTTTCTTTGCGGGCCGCTTTATCGGTCATGATGCCTTTGGAGGTGGATATGATGGCGGTGCCCAGGCCCTTCATGACCTTGGGCATGTCTTCGCAGCTGGAGTAGATGCGCAGGCCGGGCTTGGACACCCGGCGCAGCCCCGCGATGACCGGGGCGCCGTTTTCGCCGTACTTCAGGGTGACACGGATGAAACCCTGCTTTTTATCTTCAATGACCTGCATGCCGCGCACGTAGCCCTCGTCGACCAATATCCTGCAGATGGCCTTCTTCATGTTGGAGGCGGGGATGTCGACGTTGGGGTGCTTGGCGGTGCTGGCATTGCGGATGCGCGTGAGCAGATCGGCGATGGGATCGGTGATATGCATGCCATGGACCTCCTATATAGGGTGAAGTGGTGCTTCATCATCAGGCGTTCGTTGTGGTCGTTGGAAGCCGGTTTCGCCCGGCGGGCGACCTGGCTGCTCAAAACAGGCAGGCGGTGCTCTTTCAACGAACGACTAACGCCACATGACCAGCGGGTGGATGAATGTTACCAGCTTGCCTTGCGCAGGCCCGGGATCTCGCCTTTGTAGGCCAGCTCCCGAAAGCAGATGCGGCAGATGCCGAACTTGCGAAGGTAAGCGTGCGGGCGGCCGCAGATCTTGCAGCGGTTGTAGGCCCTGGTGCTGAATTTGGCCGGGCGTTTTTGGCGCACTTTCTGGCTGGTTTTTGCCACGCTTTGTTCCCTCCTTTAGTTGGCGAACGGAGCGCCGAGCAGGCCCAGCAGCTCTTTTGCTTCTTCGTCGGTTTTCGCGGTGGTCACAAAGGCGATGTCCATGCCGCGGATGGCGTCGATCTTGTCGTAGTCTATCTCGGGGAAGATGAGCTGTTCGCGCACGCCCACCGAGTAGTTGCCGCGGCCGTCGAAGCTGTTGCCGGAGATGCCGCGGAAGTCGCGCACACGCGGGAACGCGATGGAGAACAGGCGGTCCACGAACTCGTACATCATGTTGCCCCGCAGCGTCACCTTGGCGCCGATGGGCATGCCCTCGCGCAGCTTGAAGTTGGCCACGCTCTTTTTGGCATTACAGATGACCGCGTGCTGCCCGGTGATGATGGCGAGGTCGGAGATGATGGCGTCCATGACTTTCGGGTTGTCGCGGGCCTCGCCACAGCCCACGTTCACCACCACTTTGTCCAGCTTGGGCACCTGCATCACGCTCTTGTAGCCGAATTTCTTCATCAGGGCAGGCGCGATCTCTTTTTTGTATTGGTCTTTCAATCTTGGCATCGTTCGCTCTCCCCTCTCTTTAGAATTCGGCGCCGCATTTTTTGCAGACGCGTTTTTTGCTGCCGGCCTTGTCGACGCTGTGGCCCACACGGGTGGCCTTGGAGCACTTGGGGCACACGGGCATCACCTTGGAGGCGTACATGGCGCTCTCGGCCTTGATGATGCCGCCCTGCTGGCCCTGCTTGCGGGGCTTCACGTGCTTGGAAATCATGGCGCGGCCCTCAACGATCACCTTGCCCTCTTTGGGGCTGACGGCCAACACCTTGCCCTGCAGGCCCTTGTCCTTGCCGCTGATGACCTGGACGGTGTCGCCTGTTCGAACGTGTACTTTCTGGTTTGCACTCATTTGCGACACCTCCTTAAAGGGATTCCGGGGCGAGCGAGAGGATCTTCAGGTAGCCGCGCTCGCGCAACTCGCGCGCCACGGGCCCAAAGATGCGGGTGCCCCTGGGGTTTTTGTCTTCTTTGATCAAAACGGCGGCGTTCTCGTCGAAGTGGATGTAGCTGCCGTCGTCGCGGCGCAGGCCGTGCTTGGAGCGCACGATGACCGCGCGCACGACCTCACCTTTTTTGACGCCGCTGTTGGGCGCCGCTTTTTTCACGCTGGCCACGATGACGTCGCCGATGCCAGCGTACCTCTTGCGGCTGCCGCCCAGAACGCGAATGCACTGGATCTCTTTCGCGCCGGTGTTATCGGCCACCTTGAGGCGGGTTTGCATTTGAACCATGCTGTGTGTCCTCCTTCTTTCCGGCCTGCCCCTTTATTTTTGACGTGGACGCGAGCCGCGCAGTGAAGGCCGAGGGCCTTGTTGTGCGGGGCACGCCACGTAGCTGGCAGGCCGCCTCGTGCGGTTCGAAATAGGGGGTGGTTTGCTTGGCAAGCCATCGCTCGCGCTTGGGCGCCCATCCCGCTGCGTCGCGCCGTTGGCGCTCCAGCCCTTGCACGCACCACCAGGGTGCGGCTTCGGGCTGCATCGGGCTCGGCAGTTTCGCTGCGCGAAGCCTGCCTCGGCACTAAAGTGCCCTAC
>JBFXKS010000112.1:4140-6182 GCA_050173515.1 Oscillospiraceae bacterium
GCCCATCCCGCTGCGTCGCGCCGTTGGCGCTCCAGCCCTTGCACGCACCACCAGGGTGCGGCTTCGGGCTGCATCGGGCTCGGCAGTTTCGCTGCGCGAAGCCTGCCTCGGCACTAAAGTGCCCTACCCGCCGCGTCGGCCTGCGGCCTCCACTGCTCAGGCGCCTTGGGCCCTTCGCAGTGCGGCGGTGTGCTTTTGTTTCCTCGCTGTGCTCGAAAGCCAAAAGCAGCGCTAAAGCGCCCGCCCACGCCTCGCACACTTATCGTGCGCTCTTGCGGCTTGTTTTTCCCTGGGCCCATCCCGCTGCGTCGCGCCGTTGGCGCTCCAGCCCTTGCACGCACCACCAGGGTGCGGCTTCGGGCTGCATCGGGCTCGGCAGTTTCGCTGCGCGAAGCCTGCCTCGGCACTAAAGTGCCCTACTTCGCCTTCTCGATGATTTTGACCAGGCGCCAGTGCTTGTCTTTGGACAGCGGGCGTGTCTCCATGATGGTGACGCGGTCGCCGGTTTTGCAGTCGTTGTTTTCGTCGTGCGCTTTGAACTTCACGGTGCGCTTGATGATTTTTTTATAAAGGGGATGGCGGACGCTGTCGCGCACGGCAACCACGATGGTCTTGTCCATCTTGTCGCTGACCACCGTGCCCACCCTCGTCTTTCTCAGGTTACGTTGTTCCATCAGCTATCCTCCTTTGGGGCTGCTTCGCCGGCCGGCAGGTCGCACAGCACGGTTTTCACGCGCGCGATGTCGCGCTTGACGGCCTTGATGCGAAGCGGATTGTCCAGCTGGTTGATGGCGTGCTGGAAGCGGAGATTGAACAGTTCCTGCTTGAGGTCCGTGAGCTTTTTGTTCAGCTCCACCGGCTTCATATCGCGCAGTTCGCTTGCCTTCATGTTGCGTCAGCCTCCTTTTCAGCGGCTGCCTCGGCACCGGCCTCGGCCTGCTCGGCCTCGCCCTCTTCTGCCACCGGTGCGGCGATGGTGTCGGCCAGGTTGCGGCGCCGTTTGCCCAGCTCGACGGTGAACTCGCCCTCGCGTTTGACAAACTTGGTTTTGATGGGCAACTTGTGGCTGGCCAGGCGCAAGGCCTCGCGGGCCACCGGCTCGCTCACGTCGGCCAGCTCGAACAAAATGCGGCCCGGCTTGATGACGGCCACCCAGTACTCGGGGCTGCCTTTGCCAGAGCCCATGCGGGTCTCGGCCGGCTTTTCGGTCACGGGCTTGTCGGGGAATATCTTGATCCACACCTTGCCGCCGCGCTTGATGTAGCGCGTCATGGCGATACGGGCGGCCTCGATCTGGTTCGAGGTGATCCAGCCCGGCTCCAGTGCCTGGATGCCATACTGGCCCTGGTTCACTTCATTGCCGCGTGTGGCCTTGCCTTTCATGCGGCCACGCTGCTGCCGGCGATATTTCACGCGTTTAGGCATTAACATCAGCGGTTGCCTCCTTCTCTGCGCTGGGGCGCCGGCCGGTCACCGCGCGGGCGGTTGGACGGGCGGCGGTCGCGCCGCTCCTGCGGCGGACGCGCGATTTCGTCGAGGGGTTTGGTGCCCTTCAGCACCTCGCCCTTGTATATCCAAACCTTGACGCCGATCTTGCCGTAGGTGGTGTTGGCCTCGGCAAAGCCGTAGTCGATGTCGGCCCTCAGCGTCTGCAGCGGGATGGTGCCCTCATGGTAGTGCTCGCTGCGGGCGATGTCGGCGCCGTTGAGACGGCCGCCCACCTGGCACTTGATGCCCTTGGCGCCGAAACGCATGGCGCGGCTGATGCTCTGCTTCATGGCGCGGCGGAAGGCGATGCGGCGCTCCAGCTGCTGGGCGATGTTCTCGGCCACCAGCTGGGCGTTGGTGTCGGCGTTGCGTATCTCAACGATGTTGAGGTTGACGCTCTTTTTGATCATCTGCTCCACTTCGAGGCGCAGCTTATCAATCTCGGAGCCGCCACGGCCGATGACCATGCCGGGCTTGGAGCAGAAGATGTTGATTTTCACGCGCGGTTTGCCGGTGCCGGCATCGAAGGTGCGCTCGATCTCGATTTTGGGGAT
>JBFXKS010000113.1:0-6110 GCA_050173515.1 Oscillospiraceae bacterium
TGTAGTACACGCGCTGGTCGGTGGGGGCTGTGCCGCCAAAGGTGAAGCGTTTGCCGATATTGGCAAACACCTGGCCGATGCTCTCGCCCAAGTCCCCGGCGAAGACAGAGGGCTCGGTGGACATATCGTAGGTGTACTCCCCGGGCTCGGCGCACACGTCCACCACCTTGCCCTGCTCCACGATCAACATACATTGGCCTGTGGCCACCGCGATGACCGAACCGTTGGATATGATATTCTCCTCGCCCTTTGTGTTGGAAGAACGGCCGGATGTGCGCTGTTTGCCCTTTACAGCCAATACCTCGGCCGGCAGCGCGTCACAGTAAAAATACTCTTTCCATTGGTCGGCCAGCACACCGCCGGCAGCGCCAAATGCGGCTTTGATAAGTCCCATAATCGTTCCCCTTTCTGTTTAACCGGTATTGCCCCGGGGCCCCCAGGGGCCCCTCTTTTGCCCCTACGGGGCAATTCACCTTGCGCCTACGGCTCGCGAATCCATCGCCCCAAAAAGTCGGGGTATTATACTCTTGTTGTTACTTCGTAATAAACTACATCGATAGCAATTTGGTCATCAGATAGTCGATGGTGGCGTCGTAGAATACAAAATCATCAATGCGGCCGCCGCGTTTGGCCGCCACCACTTGCGACACACTGTTTTTGTTCTGCTCCGGGCACATCAGCAGCAGTTTGCATCCGGGGGCTTTTTTGCGCAGCCCGGTGCATAACGCCAGGCAATGGGCAGTGTCGTATTCGCCGGCCTCTGCAACTTCTATCAAAGCAATCCCAGCGCCGTGGGCGCGTATGGCCACATCTGCACGGGCATAGTCCGGCTCATAAACAAGGTGAAGGCGCCCATCATCACCCAGCCTTTGCATAAGAGCTTGGGCCACCGGCCTGCGCCGCATGATCAGCACGATCGTCTGCATATTCTCCTCCTGCCCTTGTGCACCTCTTCGGCCTCAACCAATCGGCGCACAGGTAAAAGTGTATGCCGTTTGAGGGCCGTTCAGGCCATTGAACTGGTTGTCGTACAGGGCATCCCCATCGCTCAGCCACAGGTAAAGCTCGGGGTGGTTCGTCATCTCGGCTATGTAGGCGCCCTTGATCTCGCGCCGGGGAAACGCCCCGCCGTATGCGCCTTCGCCGCCTTCGGCACTTGTCCAATCCAGTTCGAGGTCAAAAACCATCAGCTGGCCCGAGGGGCTGCCATCGTCCGGCACGATGCTGTAGCTGCCTGTATATCTATCGATCACCCCAAAGTCGGCCGACAGTATTTCATATTCCACCTGGGTCTCGTCCATAAAGCGCAGACAGCCCTGGTATTCATTGCCGAAACCGCCGAGGGTCTCCAGCTCCGTTACCCAGAATCCGTCGTATATATGCCCGAAAGTAGCATCTGATGCCGCGTCGTAGTCTTCGGGATGTTCCCCATAGCCGGACAGCCAATACTCTGTAATGGGCTGTCCACCCTCGTCAACATAAAGGGCGTCGCCGAAGCTCTGCCAAAGATACAAAAACAAATCCTGAACGCCAAGCTCGTAAAAATAGGCACCTTTTATGTCGCCCCTGGCCTGTATCGCCGGGCTATTGCACTCCCCCAGCGCCAGGTCGAGCACCAGCGTGGGCGGATAATACTCTTGTCCTTCTGCCAGCACGAACGCATGGGTCCCTTCATATTCTGCAATCAGGCCGCCCCCGTCGAAAATGGCGAACCGTGCGGCGCCGTCTTCAAGAAGCTGCAGCTGCACGGTCAGTGGCACTGCCTCCAGGGGCGAGTCTGCTAGCACACAGGTCCATTTGACGCCAAAAACATCGCTGACCGTGTGCGAATACAGATATTTCAGGTCATACCGAAGCCCATCTGCGCAGATGGCGTAAATGCTGGCATCTCCCCTGCCGTCCCCGCTGCTAATGTCTATATACAGCGATTCTACATCCTCAAGAAAAGGAAGCAGCATCCACTCGCTGCTGAAACGCGTAGCGAAGGGGTCGGCGAAAACCGCCTCGACGCGGCCGTCCTCTCGAAGCAGCATGGCCATCGGAACGGGGAAGTCGTATAAAGGCCAATCGGAAAAATTGGGGACCGTTCCGATGCACACATCCTTAATGGGGACATCGTCCGTGCGGTCGATCGGCGCAAAAAGGGATGGGTCGGAAAAGTCGATGGTTTCCAGCCCCTCGAACATCTGGCCAACCGCCTCAAGCTCAGCCCCGTACGCCGCGTTCCACCGCTGTGGCTCCAGGCGGATAGACGCTTGCCCATTTTCGATGCGCACCCGCACCAGGCCCGCTTTGTCCTGGCGGACAAGCGTTTCTGTGGTGCCGCTGCCGTCGCCATCCCGCACTGCTGCGGTGGCGGACGACGGCGAGGTGATGCTGGACGGCGGCACGACGGCGGACGCGTTTTCGGGCCGTTTGGCGGTGGGGGCTTGCAGCGCACAACCACAAAGGCAGCCTGCGGCCAGCGCCACCGGCACAACCAGCTCACACACCCGTGCAATCGCCTTTTTCATGCGTTCCTCCCCATTTTTCCTTCGGCGGCATGCCGCAGCTGCTCCCTGTATTGGTAATAGACCAAGGACGCATTTAGCTCTTCCGCCCTCTTTTCGGCCTTTTCTGTAAACCGTTTTCCCTGCGCCCCGTCAAGGTCCGGCCAAACCACCTTTTCCAGCTCACGCGCCAGTATCTCTGGCAAAGGCGCACCGCTTTGCATTTCGTTCTGAATGATATCCCGAACCGCCTCGAGATTCTACTGGTGCAGGCATTCTTTTATCCGGCCCAGTTCATCCACGTTCCTCGGGTTCAGCAGCCATATCTTCAGGCCCTCATCGGCCAGCAGGGCGTCAGCGCCCACGCCCAGTTCTTCCTCGAAAAAACACAAGGTGCGCATGATGCAGTTTTGGTACGATACCAGGCCCAGGTGGAACCTTCCATCGCCGATGTTTTGCCCCGCCAGCGCCACGTTTATCCGGTTGCCCGCATAGTAGATGAGTGCCTCGGCCAGTAAAGCCATCAGCTCTACCCGGCTGGCGTAGCGGCAGGCGGCCGCCACCCCCTCAAACGCCTGCTTCTCCATAAGGGCGGCAAGCTCTTCGTCGCACCGGGCTTTTTCGGCCGCCTCTGCGCTATATTCCACCGCCGCATTGGTGCCGGGTTGCAGCGGGTCCATCGCCTGCAGTATGGGCGCAAATATGTCCAGGCTGTCCTCGGTGACAACTTTCCACAGCAGCCGTTCTTCTTCCAGTATGCTCTGGGCGCCCAGCATGTCCTCGGCCCTGTTCGCCACGGCAAAAATCGCCTCATAGGCGGCCTCGCCCCGCTTGCGGTATCCGGCCTTTTTCACCTCATCATATGACGCGCGGTACTGCTCCAGGAAATCCCGCACCGATATCACCGGCGCATTGGGGGTGCCTCTGTCGTCCGTTTTGGCGTTCCCGCTTTCATCCGCCGTTCCCATGCTGGCCATGGCAACCTTGGTGATCAGCGCCGAATACTCTTCCTGCAAACCCGTCTCGGTCAGCTTCGGATAGAAAACCGCGGCATCGGGCACCGCCTGGGCAAAGGCGGCCAGCCTTGTTTTATAGTCCTCCACCTGCTGCTGCAAAGCAGGGCTTGTGATGGAATACATGCCAAATGCGTCTATATAGCCTTGTATCATGCTTTTGACGATCTCATCCATGGCTAGGCCTCCCTTTGGCCATCCATCCTGTATACCTCTTCTTCCACAAAGCTGTAGTGGCCGGCTTTCACGTTCGGGGCCACCGCCATCACCCGCGCTTTGCGCATCTTAGCGCGCATCCTTTGGCCGGCGGCTTCCATTCGCCAAATAACGGCCCTGTCGGCGCCGGCCAGCCACGCTTTTATCTCACTGTATCGTTCATCGAGTTGCCTTTTTTCCGCCTCATGGCTTGGGCCATATGCCAACAGCTGGGGCACCGCCTTTGCAAACCGCGCGTACCCTTCGTCATTGGCGGGAACAAGCCGCCTGAATGCCGCATTTGCGGCCAGCTGGGCGAAATCCGTGCTGGGCTTCACCAGGCGGGCCTGGGCCGCTTTCAGGTCTTTCATCGTGTCGGCAATCACCAGGTCGTTGTTGGCCCTTACGCACGCCAGCTTCGCATAGCATCGGTAGATATCGGCAAACGCTTCCCAGGTTTGCACATAGAGGATTTTCAGGTTCTGGGCGGTTTGCTCATATCCCGTTTCATACATGGCGCCCGCGTCGTCTTCTATTTCCGATATTTTCTTTTGGTACACCTCGGCCACGTCGGGCATGCCATTTTCCAGCGATGCCCGTGCGAGCACCGCAAGCCTGTCTTGCATCAGGGCGGCACTTGGCGCAAGGAAGTATTTGGAATTTCTGATTTTTGCGCCGGCCTCGTCTGCGGTTTCACATCCCTGCATCAGCTCGGTCATTTCACGGTAAACCTTTGCCTGCCTTGGGGCAAAGCCGCTTTTTTCGCATCGGTCCGCCATCATCGTATACAGCCTTATCGCCTTATCAATGTCTCTCATGCTGTCACCGCCCATCTTCGCCTGTCGTAAAAATTCTAAAAACGCAAGGAGCACCAGGGCAGTCCATGGAAGCCCCGATGCTCCTTTCCGCTTGGTTCCGCCTAGAGACTCAGGCCAGTTTCTTGTTCTGGAACGCGCCGATGAGGTAGAGGACCGGGATAACAAGCCCAAGGATCAGGCTGGGGATGCTGAAGCTGCCGCCGCCGGCCACTGTAAGCACATTGCCCAGCACCGAAAAAACCGCTGTCAAAATACCAAACACGATGCAAACCGTTGCCTTTTCAGGCCTTGCCGCATTCTTCACGCCCAGCACGCCGGCAACAAGGCTGATCACCGAACTGACAAGTGCCAAAACACTGGCCAGTATCAGTAGGGTGAGGCTGGCATCGCCGCCAAGGGCCGCCGCCAACACCCCCACGCCCAGCAGGGCAATGATGCTGAAAATGATGCTGATGGCGCCACTGATGATCATGAGGATGCCGGTAACTTTCAAGAACCCATTGCTCTTTCTCTCCATCGTTGAATCCTCCTTCTATTTATGTGGTTGGCCTACCGCAAGGTTAGAACTCCACCCAAATGCTTCCGACCACCAGCTGGTATATGGCGTCATCCGGGCCCAAGCCCATGCTTAATGCCAGCAAACCGCCGCCGATATCCAGCTGGTGTGAGACTTGGTAGGTGTTGTATTCTTTGTTATGCAGGCCTTCCCAGTTTTTGCCACCCATTTCAAATTCGATATCCTCGCCGCTGCCGCCAACCATTGTTGCCGTGGGCGCATAGCCGATTCTGACATAGGGCTTTGCATAGTCGCCCGGCGTCTCCGATTCGCTAAAGAACAGGTATTCTTCATCGGAATGGTCGTACCAGTCGGCCGGGCAAATTGCGCTGAGATATCCTTTTTTCGTATCTTCGTTGGAGATTTCCAGTCTTATCCGTTCACCTTCAGCGTCTTGTGCCGCCTCGCCCCCACCGGCGGCAACCGAGGCTGTGTCACCTGTTTTGTTTCCCGAAGCTGCATTGCCGGGCGGTTGCCCGCCGCCGCCATTGCCGCAGCCGGCAAACATGGCGATGCTGAGAAGCGACACCAGTGACCATGCGATGATCTTTTTCATTTCATTTCCTCCCAAAATGTGTTGGTGCTCTGTGGTAGCTTTAGTATAAAATGGTTTTTTTCTTCCCGCCCTACCCGCAGCGGGTAGTTTTCACATTTGTTCTCATTTTGCCACGCTCCTTTTTGCCCACGCCCAGCAGCGTATAGTGGCCGCCGATCCCATCGCTGGCATGCTTCACATCAACAGCGAAGATGCGTTCCCGCACAAAGTGGCCGTCATGTACTCTGCCGTCATTCTGCGGCCACCCTGATACTTTCGATAATGCCAATCACATCCATGTTGCCAATTCCCAGGCGTGTATGAACCGAAATTGAAAGCGTCACCCCATCCTTGGTGCCAAACAGGGCCGTAAAGGTTTGCGATCGGGAATCGAAAGTCAGGAAGTCGATACCGTCTATCGTCACCTCGCCTATTTCATATTCTTCATCCCAATCTTCGGACAGTTCTTTTGTACTCTCGATGCGCTCTTCCGGCGTATCGTAC
>JBFXKS010000114.1:0-6048 GCA_050173515.1 Oscillospiraceae bacterium
TGGGCGTGAAGCGCGGGCTGCGCAACGCCGACGGCACCGGGGTTTTGGCGGGGCTCACCAACATCTGCGACGTGGTGGGCTACAAGATGGTGGACGGTGTGAAGACGCCGGCGCCCGGCAAGCTCATCTACCGGGGCCTGAACGTGGACTCCATCGTGAAGGCGGCCTACGACGAGGACCGGTTCATCTTTGAAGAGGTGATCTGGCTGCTGCTGTTCGGCACACTGCCTAGCGCCAGCGAGCTGGAGAGTTTCCGCCAGGTGTTGCAGGACTACCGCGGCCTGCCCGACAACTTTGCCGTGGACATCATGAACTCGCCCAGCCCGAACATAATGAACAAGATGGCGCGGGGCGTGCTGGCGCTGTATTCCTACGACGACGACCCCGAGGGCCAGAGCCTGAAAACCATCATCCACCAGAGCCTGCGGCTGATCGCCTGCCTGCCCACCATCATGGTGAACGCCTGGCAGGTGAAGCGCCGCGCCTACGACGGCGAGTCGATGATCATCCACCCAGAGCAGGCGGGCCTGAGCACGGCAGAGCACATTTTGGCCACCTACCGGGACGACCAGCACTACACCAGAGAAGAGGCCAAGCTGCTGGACATCTGCCTCACCTTGCACGCAGACCACGGCGGCGGCAACAACTCCACTTTCGCCTGCCGGGTGCTTTCCAGCAGCGGCACCGACACCTACAGCGCCATCTCGGCCGGCATTGGCAGCCTGAAAGGCCCCAAGCACGGCGGCGCCAACCTGAAGGTGATGCAGATGCTGGACGGCATGAAGGAGAAGATACGCGACTACAACGACGACGACGAGATACTGGAATACCTGCGGCGCATTTTGCGCAAAAAGGCCGGGGACGGCAGCGGCCTGGTGTATGGGCTGGGCCACGCCATCTACACGGTGAGCGACCCGCGCGCGGTGATATTGCGCCGCAGCGCCGAGACGCTGGCCAACGAGCGAGGCTATTCAGACGACTTCAAGCTGCTGCACGCGGTGGAGCGGCTGGGGCCCGTGGTGGTGGGCGAAGAGCGCGGCACCCAGGACGTGTGCGCCAACGTGGACCTTTTCTCCGGGCTCATCTATCGCATTCTGGGCATCTCGGACGATCTGTTCACGCCGCTGTTCGCCATCAGCCGCGTGCCGGGCTGGTGTGCACACCGGGCGGAGGAGGTCATCTTCGCCAACCGCATCATCCGCCCGGCCTACCGGTATCTGGGCGTGCGGCAAAAGTATGTTCCGCTGGACGAACGCATTTGACAAAAGCCGTGTGACGGTGAGGGGTGGTGTGGTATGCGGCAAAAGCTTCCGACCCTGTTGATCCTGCTGGTGATGGCGCTGCTCGGCGCCGTGTACTGGCTGGATCTGTCCTACTACACCGACCCGGTCTCCGGCTTTGTGGTGCAGGGGCCCATCTTGCTGCGCTACGCGGTGCTGGCCGTGCCGGCGCTGATGTGCCTGTTGGGCCTGCGCACGGTGGGCCCGCGGGCCATCTCGGTGCTGCGCACGAAAAACCCGGCGCTGGCGCGCGTGTTTGTGGCGGCTGCCGTGGTGGGCGTGGCCTACGGCATCACCCGGGTGGTGGTGTCGCTGCAGCCCATGAGCACCTTTGGGCTGGTGGTGGGCGCGCTGTTCATCTGGTATGGCGTGTGGATGTTTTTGGTGGCGCTGCAGCTGTTTTCGCAAACGGCGCCCTCGCCCACCAAACACGCCATCTGGGGCGTTCTGGCGGCCGTGCCGTTCAGCCCGATCACCGTGTACCGCATTTTGGTGCGGCCCAGCACGCTGTACCGGGTGGGGCCGCTGGCGCGTGCGCTGGCTGCGCTGCTGGCCATGCTGTGGTTCGGGCTGCTGCTGCGCGCGCTGTACATCGCGCTGCCGCGCCGCCGCGTGCGCTGGATGTACCTTGCGGGCATGTTCACCTTTTTGTTCGCCACCTGCCTGGAGCTGCCCTACGCGGTGTTCATGATGATTTTCGGCGAGATGGCGCCGATCGACATGTTTGAATCGCTGAACATGGCGGTGCTGGGGCTGGCGGCAGGCGGTGTGTCGGTGGCGATAGCGGGCAAGAGCTCGGCGCGGCAGGCGCAGGAGGAGGCGCCGCCGGCGGACGCCTGACGGGGCGGCACCGGCCGGGCACTGTGCACAACAGCAGGGGATACACGTTTTGTGTATCCCTTGGTTTATAGGCGGTGGGCGTTTTGACGCTGGAATGGCCGCATGGTATAATTATTATTTAATGACGCTGGTGGCAAGAGCGAAAAAGCCGCCGGAGGGGAGCCGTGCATGGAAGGGGACCTGCTGCCCGTTTTGCTGGGGGCCGACATGAACTGCTACTCGGTGGCCCGGGCGTTCCACGAGGCCTACGGCGTGAAGGCGCAGGCCATTGGCCGCTGGGCCATGGGCGAGACCAAGTATTCCCGCATCGTGGATGTGGCGCTGCGCGGCGACGTGGACGAAGACGCGGTGATGCTGGAGGAGCTGGCGGCCCTGGCCAAGCGCACGCCGGGCAAAACGCGGGTACTGATGGGCTGCACCGACGACTATGCGGCGCGCATTATCCGCAACCGCGCGGCGCTGGAAAAGGACTATGTGGTGCCGTATATCGGCGCGGAACTGATGGAAAAGCTGGTGACCAAGGCGCAGTTCTACCGCTATTGCGATGCGTTCGGGCTGGACTACCCGGCCACGGTGGTGCTGCACGGGCCACAGGACGCGCCGCTGTTGGACGATCTGCCGTTTGACTGGCCGGTGATCATCAAGCCCAGCAGCAGCATTTTGTACTGGAAGCACCCCTTCGACGGCATGCAGAAGGTGTACCTGGCGCAAGACGCCGAAGAGGCGAAGGCCATCACAGGCCGCATCTACGGCGCGGGCTACCCCGATGCGCTCATCGTGCAGGACCGCGTGCCCGGCGCAGACTGCGGCATGCGGGTGCTGACGGCCTACAGCGACCGCAACCGAAAGGTGCAGATGATGTGCCTGGGGCACGTGCTGCTGGAGGAGCACACCCCGCGGGCGCTGGGCAACCACGCGGCGATACTGACCGAGTATGACCGGCCGCTGATGGAGAAGGTGCAGGGCTTTTTGGAGGCGGTGGGCTACACCGGCTTCTCCAACTTCGACATCAAGTACGACCCGCGCGATGGCCGCTACAAGCTGTTTGAGATCAACCTGCGGCAGGGCCGCAGCAACTACTATGTCACCGGCGCCGGGTTGAACATCGCGCGCTGCGTGGTGGAGGACCGGGTGCTAAAGCAGGACCCGGGCGAGCCGGTGTTTTTTGAGGGCGGCACCTTTTGGCGCTCCATCCCGGCGAAGGTGGTGTGGGAGTACACGGCCGACGCACAGCTGGTGCAAAAAGCACAGGCGGCCGAGGCCGCGGGCCGCGGCAGCACGGCGCTGGGCTACTGGTACGACCTGAAGGGCAACCCGCTGCGGCGGTTGTACCTGTGGGAACACAGCCGCCGATACCATAAAAAATATGCCACCTACTGCGAAAAGCGCGAGGGATAGGCCGCCGCGGGCAAAGCGGGCCGAAGGAGACGGGATGGAAAAGGGCAAGGTGCTGGGGATACTGGGCGGGCTGGGGCCGATGGCCACCGCCTATTTCTACGAGATGGTGACCGCCCACACAAAGGCGGCGCGCGACCAGGAGCACATCGACATGGTGATCTCCAGCAAGGCCACCACGCCCGACCGCACCGCGTATATCCTGGGCCAAAGCGACGAAGACCCCTTTGGCGTGATGGAGGCGGAGGCCGAGCGCCTGGTGACGTTTGGGGCCGAGGTGATTGCCATTCCGTGCAACACAGCGCACTATTTCTACACCCGGCTGGACGAGGTGATCACCGTACCGGTGCTGAACATGGTGCGGCTCACCGCGCAAAAGGCGGCGGCGCTGGGCTGCGGCAAGGTGGGCATACTGGCCACCGACGGCACGGTGCAGACCCACACCTACCAGCAGGCGTGCGAGGCGGCAGGCCTTGAGTGGGCGGTGCCGCAGCCGAAGCAGCAGGCGCTGGTGATGCAGGTGATCTACGGCGACATAAAAAGCGGGCGCGCGCCGGACATGGCGCGCTTTGGCAGCGCGGCCGAGAGCCTGTTTGCACTGGGCTGCCAAAGGCTGATACTGGGCTGTACCGAGCTGAGCCTTTTAAAGAAGATGGGACTTTTGGACAAACGCTACATCGACAGCATGGAGGTGCTGGCCGAGGCGGCCATCACCGCCTGCGGCAAAGAGGCCGTGGGGTTTGCCTTTTAATACTGGGATACATGCCGGATAAAATTGCGAGATTGGCCGTGGACGCGGCCAGAGTTTGGAGAGGACATGTGCGGTTTTGTGGGCTTCACCGGAAGCGGCGGAGCAGAGGAGAAAAAAGCGATATTGCGGCCGATGATGGACAGGATCGTGCATCGTGGGCCAGACATGGCCGGGGCGTACGCCGACGAGGCGGTGGCCCTGGGTTTTCGCCGCCTGTCCATCATCGACCTCTCTGCGGCCGGTGCGCAGCCGATGTTCAACGAGGACGGCAGCGTGGCGGTGGTGTTCAACGGCGAGATATACAACTTCATGCAGCTGCGCCAGCAGCTGGCGGCGCACGGCCACCAGTTCCGCAGCGGCACCGACACCGAGGTTCTGGTGCACGGCTACGAGGAGTGGGGCGAAGGGCTGGTGGGCCGCTTGCGCGGCATGTTCAGCTTTGTGGTGTGGGACCAAAAGCGCCGCACCCTGCTGTGCGCGCGAGACCCCTTCGGCATCAAGCCGTTCTACTACGCGCGGTTGGCCGGCGGCGAGCTGGTGTTCGGCAGCGAGATCAAGAGCTTTTTGGACCACCCGGGCTTTGAGAAAGCGCTGAACCCCGACGCGCTGCGGCCCTACCTGAGCTTCCAGTACGCGGCGGGCGAGGACACCTTTTTTAAAGGCGTGCACTGCCTGCCGCAGGGGCATTACGGTGTGTGGCGCGATGGCAGCTGGCGCGTGGCCTGCTACTACGACGTGGACTTCGCCGCAGACGAGACCCTGGGCTTTGAAGAGGCCACCGAGGCGATAGACGCCGCCGTGCACGAGAGCGTGGCGGCGCACCGTATCAGCGACGTGCCGGTGGGCAGCTTTTTGTCCGGCGGGGTAGACTCCAGCTACATCACCGCCTGCCTGCAGCCGGGAAACTCCTTTTCCGTGGGCTTTGCCAACCACAACTTCGACGAGACCGCCCAGGCCGCCGAGCTGAGCGAGCGGCTGGGCATCTGCAATTTCCGCAAGCTGATCGGCCCGGAGGAGTGCTTTGCCGCTTTCCCGGACATCCAATACCACATGGACCAGCCGCAGTCCAACCCGTCCAGCGTACCGCTGTGGTTTTTGGCCAAAATGGCCCGCGAGCAGGTGACCGTGGTGCTGAGCGGCGAGGGCGCGGACGAGATATTTGCCGGGTATGAGCTGTATGCCGACACGCCGGCCATGGCGCGGTATAAGAAGGCGCCGCTGGGCATGCGGCGAATGCTGGGGGGCATGGCGAAAGCCCTGCCCGCATTCAAGGGACGCAACTTTTTGATGAAGAGCGCCGCGCGCCCGCAGGACTGGTTCATCGGTCAGGCAAACGTGTTTGGCGAAAAAGAAGCGCTGGACCTGCTGGCCCCGGATTTTCGCAACGGGCTGGCGCCGCTGGAGATGGCCGCGCCTTATTATGCCCGCGTGGCCACAAAGCCCGAGGTGACCCAAAAGCAATACATCGACTTGCACCTGTGGTTGCCGGGCGACATCCTGCTGAAAGCCGACAAGATGTGCATGGCGCACTCGCTGGAACTGCGCGTGCCGTTTTTGGACAAAGAGGTGATGGCGCTGGCCGCGCGCATCCCCGCGCGGTACAACATCCAGGGCGCGGAGAACAAGGTGGTGTTCCGCCACGCGGCCAACCGCACCCTGCCGGACGCCTGGGCCAACCGGCCCAAAAAAGGCTTCCCGGTGCCCATTCGCCACTGGCTGCGCGAAGAGACCTATTACCGGCAGGTGCGCGATTTGTTTGCGGCCACGGCGGCGCAGGAGTTC
>JBFXKS010000115.1:0-6042 GCA_050173515.1 Oscillospiraceae bacterium
AAATCGTGTCTTTTGGGGGTGGCCGGGCAAAAAGAGCGGCAGGGCAGAAAGCGCTGTGTGGAGCGGAAAATTGACTTTTCCATAGCCCCAGAGTATGATGGACAAAGGACGATAAACAAAGCGCTTTTGGGGGAAAACCAAAACATGGACCGTTACACCATCGAAGAGATATTTGCCTGCAACGCGGGTCTTTCGGCCGACGAGATGGAGGCGCTGGCAGATTTTGCCGGCGTGGGCCTTTTCAACCTGCACACAGACAGCGGGCAAATCGAGCTGAACCGCAACATCACGCTGCTCACCGGCTACGAGCCGGGCGATTTGCCGCACTCGAAGAATACCAAGCAGATGCTGACCTTCGATGACGACCGGGAGATCGTGAACCGCGCCATGCGTTCGGTGTTGGACGGCAGCGAGGACCGCTACCACGTGGAATACCGCATGCGCCGGCAGGATGGCAGCATTGTGGCGGTGAGCGAAAGCGTGATGGTGTGTGAGCAGGACAAAGACGGAAAACCCTTGCGCCTGGGCGGCCTCACGCAGGATTTGAGCCGCCTGAAGTGGGCGGAGGAAAAAGCCCGCGCCATGGAACGGGACAACAAGCGCCTTGCGCTGCAGGCCAGCGAGAGCGAGCTGGCCGACCAAAACCGCCTGCTGCGCGCGGCCAACACCGCCTCCGCCATGATCATCGGGGGCTTTCACCAGGACTACGAGACCGTGCTGCGGCAGGCGCTGCAGATACTGGGCGAGAGCGTGGACGCAGACCGTGCCTACATCTGGCGCAACCAGGAGGTGGACGGCCGGCTGTGCTGCTTCCAGCGCAGCGAGTGGGCCCGGCAAAAGCACTCGCGCCCGGTGGAGAAGGACGTCTTTTTGGCCTATGACGACTTTATGCCGAACTGGCGCGAGATGATCCACGAACAGATGGATATCCGTGCGCGGGTGAAGGACCTGGACGCGGGCCTGGTGGCGTTTCCCGGCATGGAGGACGTGCTGTCCATCATGCTGGTGCCACTGTTTCTGAATGGCGAGTTCTGGGGGTTTGTGGGCTTTGACGACTGCACCAACGGGCATCTGTTCACCGCATACGAGGCCGAGATCATGGGCTCGGGCGCCATGGTCATCGCCTCGTCCATCTCCCGCAACGAGACCTTCAGCAAGCTGAACGAGGCGCGGCGCGAGGCCATGGAGAGCACCCACGCCAAGGGCGAGTTCCTCTCGCGCATGAGCCATGAGATCCGCACGCCGATGAACGCCATCATCGGCATGACCACCATTGCCCAAAAGACGACGGACCCCGCCAAGATACAGTATTGTCTGGATAAAATAGACGCCTCATCGCGCCAGCTTTTGGGCATCATCAATGACGTGCTGGACATGTCGAAGATCGACTCGGGCAAGTTTGAAATAGTGCCCGGCGCGTTCGATTTCGAAAAAATGATGCAGAACGTGTTCAATGTGGTACAGGTGAAGCTGGACGAAAAGCATCAGGATTTTCACTTCGACTTTGGGCGGGTGTTCACCCACAAGGTGGTCAGCGATGAGCTGCGCCTGTCTCAGGTGCTCATCAATCTTTTAAACAATGCGGTCAAGTTCACGCCCGAGGGCGGGCGCATCACACTGAAAGTACGCGAGGAGCCGATAGGGCAGGGCAATTCGCGCCTGCGGGTGGAGGTGGTGGACACCGGCATCGGCATCGACCCCGACCAGCAGAAAAACCTGTTCCAGTCCTTCGAGCAGGCGGACGGAAGTATCTCGCGCCAGTACGGCGGCACGGGGCTGGGGCTGGCCATCTGCAAGAAGATCGTGAACCTGATGGGCGGCGACATCTGGGTGGAGAGCGAGCTGGGCAAGGGCTCGCGCTTCATCTTCGAGGTGGAGATAGGCTGGGGCGAAGAGATCCCGCAGGCGGTCGCCGTGAAAAAGCCTTCAAAAAACATGCGCATTCTGGTGGTGGACGACTCCGAAGATGTGCTGGAGTACTTTAAAAACATCCTCGGCAGCTTTTCGCTGGCCTGCGACGGCGCCTCTAGCGGTGAAAAGGCACTGGAGGCGGTGCGCGCCAGCATGGATGAGGGCCGCCCCTACGACATGATTTTTGTGGACTGGAACATGCCGGGGCTGAACGGCGGCGACACCGCGCGCGAGATACGCCGGCTGATGAACGGCGACGTGGTGGTGGTGATGATCTCGGTGGCCGACTGGAGCGACATCGAGCAGGACGCCAAGAGCCACGGCGTCACCAATTTCCTGTCAAAGCCGGTGCTGCCCAGCATGCTGTACAACACCATCGTCCAGCTCACAGACAACACGCTGGTGACCCAGAGCACCGAAGAGAACCGGCAGGTGCCCGATTGGCACGATAAGGTGATCTTGCTGGCGGAGGACATCGACATCAACCGCGAGATCATCCACAGCGTGCTGGAGGAAACCGGCGTGGCAATAGACGACGCAGAAAACGGCGCGCAGGCGGTGGAGGCCTTTGAAAAGGCGCCAAAACGGTATGATCTGATTTTGATGGACGTGCAGATGCCCACCATGGACGGCCTGGCGGCCACGCGCGCCATCCGAGAGCTGGCTGCCCCACAGGGCCAAACGGTGCCCATTGTGGCCATGACGGCCAACGCCTTCAAAGAGGACGCCCAGACCTGCCTGGATGCCGGCATGAACGGGCACCTGGCAAAACCGCTGGACGTGGATGACTTGATGAAAGCGCTGGCAGACTATTTTGGAACAAAGTGAGTGGCATGGGTGATGCCGCGGCGAACGGGTGCGACGGCTTCCGATAGAACAGTGACCCCTCGGCGTAGCCGGGGGGCTTTTTACATGAAAAGACTATCCTCCACGGGTAGGGCCGAAAGGCGCCGGGGCCTATACAATGGTAACCAGCAGCCCATCTTTATTTTACAGGTGGCCATGGCATATGCCAGAGCCTGAGGGGATTTGAAACTGGCAGCGCTTTGAACGTGCAAATACGTTATAATGGGCTTGGGCTGGCCTGCGATGAGCGGACCTGGCAAGGGGGCGTCTTTTTTGAAAAAAGGGATCGGCAGGAGCATGGGCCGCGTTATGGCGCTTGCTTTGCTGTGCCTTTTTTCGTTTTTTCTTTGTGGCTGTGCCCGCAGCAGCAATGAAAACATCGTGTACTGCACAGACACAGACCACACGCCCTACCCAGAGGTGCTTGCAGAAATGTTGCCGTCTTATTCGGTAGAGAGAGCATTTCCCTATGTTTTTTCCTACCTGCAAGAGGGTGCCGCCGCAGAAGCCTTTGATGCGCAAGCGGTGTCTGCACTTGAAAATGATGTTGCGCAATACTGGTATCCCCAGTATCTGGCCACCGTGGTCATTGCCATCGACCGCGAGCGGACGGATGCCCCTATAAAAAGCTGGAACGATTTGCCCTTCGCCGGTGAAGTCGTCGCCTTTGCTGACGAAAGCGACGCCGCGCAGGTGCTGATGGCGGCGATGTCCTACGGCTTGGAGGGGGAGGCCTTTACGCTTACACGGGCCGCCGGTGTGCTTGCCGAACTGCAAGCACAAGGGCGCTTGGCCAGAAGGACCTTTGACGAGCCCATCGTCATTTGCTTTGATCACCAGGCGGCGGCACTGATAAAAAGCGGGCGCAATATCGAGATCCTCGTGCCGAGTGAAGGCACTTTGACATTTTCAAAAGGGCTTTTATCCAACACGGAAATATCGTTTGCCGAAGACGTCGAGACTGCGCTTCTTGCCGCGGGGCTTCGGCTACCCGGCGGGCAGTGTGATGATGCGCTTTATCCCGGCGCGGCGGCATACGAAAACGCGGATAGGCTCAAAGACTATACCCACCTGAACACCGTTTGCCAGGACGTGAACCGCGTTTTACGCCGAAATGTTCTGCACACCCGTATGTATTCTTCCGCAGACCAGCGCGAACACCAATACTTCGTGATGCTCTATATCATCCTGGTCATCATCTGCACGGCGTCGTTCATCCAGCGGGCCATGCAAAAGGGGGTGCGCCGCGCAGCCCTATTTACGGGCATCATTCTGCTGGGGTGGATCATTGTCCGCCTGATAAAATATCAATGTATAGAGACCGATACCTTTAACCGCTATTTGTGGTATGCCTATTACCTGTTCCAGTTGTCGTTGCCGCTTGTGCTTTTATGGCTTGCCTGGGCCATTGACAAACAGGATGAACGAATAGGGTTTCCAAAGTGGTTGCGCGTGCTTTCCATCGTCAACGCCGCGCTGGTCGTTCTTGTATTCACGAACGATTGGCACAAGCTTGTCTTCCGGCTTGACTTGTCGAACGCCAACTGGTCGGGAGAGTATGGATATGGCGTCGGCTATTATGCTGTGCTGGCGGGCTGCGTCCTTCCGTTGCTGGCCGCGCTTGGGATGATGCTGGTGAAAAGCGGGCGCAACCCACGGAAAAAGGGGTTTGCATTCCCGCTGGCCTTTTGTGTTTTGCTGGCTTTGTATGGCTATGGATATGTTGCGCGGGTACCGCTTGCATGGGACAGCGACTTTGCCATGGTCACCGGGCTGTTCACCCTTCTGTTTGTGGAGGCATGCGTCCGCACCCGCCTGATACCGGTGAACTCAAAATATACGGCGCTGTTCACCCACTCCCCGCTGAATATGCAGATTTTCGATAATACGGGGCAGCTTGCGCTTAGCTCCCGATCTGCCATGCAGACAGATAAAGAATGGCTGGTTCGCGCCGCGGCGGCCTATCCTTTGCCGGTGGAAAAGGATGAAAACACCTTGCTTTTTGCCGGCCCCATCACCGGGGGCACCGCCCTGTGGCAAGAGGATATCAGTGCACTCAACCGCTTGCATCGCGAGATAGAGGGCTCCGTGCGCAAACTGGCAGCGGCCAATGCGGTGCTTGCGGAAGAAGAAAAAATAAGGCGAGCGCTTGATGCGGAGAAAGCCAAAACGCAATTGATGGAGCAGCTGGAAGCAGAAATTGCCGGGTACACATCAAGGCTTGCCGGTATGATCGAGCAAATTCGAAACGTGGCCGACGAACCAAAAGAAATGCTTCGCATCGCGCTGCTGCTCTGCTATATCAAGCGCCGGTGCAATTTGTTTTTCCGCCAGCGGGAAACCGATGCCTTCCCAGCCGATGAACTGACCGTCTATATGGACGAGTTGGCCGAGATTGCCGGATATGGTGAAGCAAAGGTACTTGTCACCAGCGAAATGTCTGCAAACATGCCCGTGCGTGTGGCAACATTGTTCTATGACTTTTTCTACGCCGCCATCGAGTGGGCAGTGCAGCAACCGTGCCTGCACATGCTGGTCCACCTGGGGCCGCAGGAAGATACCGTCACCATGCGCTTGCTCACCGCTGCGGATGCACACACTTTTGTGTTGGGCGCGGAGTTGGATGCGGCCATTAAAACGGCGGGCGGCCGCTTTGCGCTCAAAGACCTTGACGAAGCCATGGGTATCAGCCTCTCTTTCCCCAAAGGAGGTGGAGTGGATGGCTGAAATGCTCACATGGCCCGAGGCGACGCGCTTGGCCGTGACCTTTCTGCTTACGCTTTGTGTGATCGCCAAAACGCTCGCATTGGTGCTCAGCTATTATCGGCATCCACGCAGCCGCAGCAAGCACCTTGAAAACCTGCTTGAGCTAAGTGTGCTGTGCCAGGTTTTTGTTTGCACTTTATTGTATGGACAGTTGGTTTTCAACTTCGAACTGGGCTGGATAGCGCCAACCGGGCATGTCTTTTTACGGTATGCAGTCTTTTCGGTAACGGTGCTGTTGTCAGCTGCCGTCATCGTACGCATCAAAAAGCCTTGGCCGGTCTCTGTCGTCATCGCTTCGGGCCTCACGCTCCCGGTGGTGGAGACGATGAGCGGCAGCGCCTTTGCCGTTCTTTATCTGGCTGCGGTGTTTTTCTGGCTGCTCCGCAGTGTTCACATCTGCATATTGCGCGCCCGGGAAATCAGAACAAATCTCTCGGTGCTGTCGATAAAGAATGCGATCGACACCCTGCATTCCGGTGTGCTGTTCGGTACTGTCAAGAAAAATGCGCAAATTGAGGA
>JBFXKS010000116.1:0-6038 GCA_050173515.1 Oscillospiraceae bacterium
CCATCACCCAGGTGATAGACGGCGTGAGCGAGGAGGGCCCGCTGAGCATCCTGTTCGACGCCGGCATCGCCAACGAGCTGTTCCCGCTGCTGCTTTTCATCGGCATCGGCGCCATGATAGACTTCGGGCCGCTTTTAAAAAACCCGAAGCTGCTGCTCTTTGGTGCGGCCGCCCAGTTCGGCATCTTCCTCACGCTGCTGCTCACCGCCGCCATCGGCCACTTTTTCCCGGGCCTGTTCTCGCTACAGGACGCCGCGTCCGTTGCCATCATCGGCGCGGCCGACGGCCCCACCGCCATTTTTGTGGCCAACTACTACAAGACCCAGTACGTGGGGGCCATCATCGTGGCGGCCTACAGCTACATGGCGCTGGTGCCCATCATCCAGCCACCGTGCATCCGGCTGGTGACCACCAAGAAGGAGCGGATGATCCGCATGCCGTACACCGCGGGCGAGGTGAGCCGGCCCGTGCGCATTTTGTTCCCCATCGTGGTCACGGTCATCGCCGGCATCATTGCGCCGCGCAGCGTGGCGCTGGTGGGCTTTCTGATGTTCGGCAACCTGCTGCGCGAGTGCGGCGTGCTGAACAGCCTGAGCGAGACGGCCCAAAACGTGCTGGCCAACCTCATCACCATCTTTTTGGGCATCACGGTGGCCGTGAAGATGCAGGCCGACCTGTTTTTGTCGGTGGGCACGCTGCTCATCATGGGCCTGGGGCTGTTCGCCTTCGTGTTCGACACCATCGGCGGCGTGCTGTTTGCCAAATTCATCAACCTGTTTGCCAAAAACAAGGTGAACCCCATGCTGGGCGCCTGCGGCATCTCCGCCTTTCCCATGAGCAGCCGGGTGGTGCACAAGATGGGCCTGGCCGAGGACAAGACCAATTTCCTGTTGATGCACGCGGCGGGCGTGAACGTGGGCGGGCAGATCGCCTCGGTGATCGCCGGCGGGCTGATTTTGAACCTGGTGCCCAAATAACCGCGCCGCGTGCGCCAACTCTACATTCGGGAGGGCTTTGCAGTGATCATCGAGGCTTTGCAGATCATGTTGTTCGGCATGTTGGGCATCTTTGTGGTGATGGGCATCATCCTGCTGTGCATCATGGGGCTGAAGCGGGTTTTTTCCAGGCCTTCAAAACCCACAGACCCACCCGCGCCGCACGGCGAAGGCACGCCCTGAGCCCAAAAAAGCGCACAAAAACAGGCCGGAACGCGCGTTCCGGCCTGTTTTTTGTTTCGTTGTGGGCGCTTACGGCATGACGAGCCCACCGTTGGGGCTGATGGTCTGCCCGGTGAGGTACTCTGCATGCACGATGTAATCCAGCGCGTCGGCGATGTCCTCGGGCTGGCCCATACGGCCCATGGGAATGCCCATGCCGGCCACGGCCGCCTCGTCCATCATGGCGGTCATCGGGGTCTCGATGACGCCGGGGGCGATGGCGTTGCAGCGCACGCCCTGCAGAGCATAGTCGGCCGCGATGCTGCGCGTGAAGCCGATGACGCCCGCCTTGGACGCGCTGTATTCCGCGTTGCCCTGCGTGGCCATCAGCCCCGCAATGGAAGCGGTGTTCACGATGCAGCCCTTCTCCTGTTTCAGCATGTACGGCAGCACGGCACGCGTGCAGTACATCACGCCCTTCAGGTTCACGTTCAGCGTGGCCTCCACCTGCCCAATGTCCATCTCGTGGAAGGGCCCCGGGGCGCAGGCGATGCCCGCGTTGTTGGCCAATACGTCGATGGACCCAAAGGCCGCCGCGGCCTGCCGCGCCAGCTCTTCACACTGGGCGTAGTCGCTCACGTCGGTGTAGATGGCCAGGCCCTCGCACTGGGTGTCGTTTTTGATCTCTGCCAGCAATTTTTCCGCCTGTTCCTGCTCACTTTTCACCACATAGGTGATGACGATGCGGTGGCCGCGCTTGGCCATGACACGGGCCATGGCAGAGCCAATGCCGCCGGTGCCACCGGTGATGATGACTGTCTTCTTTTCCATTTGAAATGCTCCTTTCGTGGGCATTGCGGAACCGAACCACAGGTCGTTTTGTACGGTTATCCGCATCCACAATGCCTATTCGTGAGAAAGCGATAATGACCTATCCGTACAGTGCAGGTATTTTAGCACGGAAATATTTCGAGCTTTCAAACATACTGTCGATTAAACGTAACCATTTTGCAAACAAAACATGAACTGGCCGCACAGGGCCGGCCAGTTTCGACGTGTCGCTATTTTTTTTGAGTTTCAGCCCACCTCTATGGCGCAGCTTTTCAGCTGCACGCCCCGGAACGCCGCATAGCCCTCGGCCAGGCTCTGGATGGCCTTGCGCTGTGCGGCGCCGCTTTTTTCCCACAGGTGCACCGTGATGTCCAGCTTGTCCTTTTGCGCCCGGGTGCGCCACGTGCCGATGACGCGCCCGCCCAGCAAAACGGCGCCGGGGTTCGAGACGGTCTGCCACACCGCCTTCTGGCGGCGGCTGTCCTCCAGCACGATGTGCCTGTCCCGCAAATCGAGGTAGGGGTCGTGCGGGCCCAGCAGCATCAGCTTTTCGTCGGCGGGCCCGGCGGCGGCCAGCGCGTGTCTGTCCGCCGAGAGCATCCAGCAGGCCTTGCCCGCCACCTCGGCCGGCTCCACCTACTCGGCCAGCGCGCCCCACAGCCGGCGCGCCTGCTGTGCCGAGCTGCCCAGCCAGCGGGTGAAATGGTCCAGCGTGGCCGGGCCATAGGCGTGCAGGAACTTGCGCACCAGCTCTTTTTCGGCATCGGCACAGCCGGCCGGCGCGTGGCCCACCCAGTTTTTGAAGGACGTGAAGGTGGGGCTGGCGCCCTGCCGCCGGCCAAACACCACCAGCGAACAAAAGGAGCAGGGCCGCAGCAAAAAGGAGACCGCGGCGCCGCCGACCGTCTGTTTTTCGGGGTTTCCATACATGGACGGGCCTAGCCACAGCGCTTTCTTTCCCTGCGGCAGGTCGGCCTCGATGATGTCGGCCAGCGTCTGGTCCAGCGCCTCCTTGCTGGTGATCGTGTGGTCATCCAGATAGAGCGCCGCCTGTCTCGTGCGCGCCAGCAAATCGTCGAAGCCCATGCCAAGATGCTCGAGCGCCCCGGTGATGCCCCGGGTGTATATCCAGGGCTCCTCGCCCGCCTGCGCGGCGAGCGCCGCAAGGAAGACATCGCTTTGCGCCGTGGGAAACACCAGCGGCACCCCGCGGATGCTCCACGCCTGCAGCAAGCTCTTTTTGCCGGCCAGCGCCTCCTCCAGCAGCGGCAGGGTGCAGCCGTGCACGCGGCTATACATCGCCGTTTCCCAGGCGCCGGGTGGCGTGTTTTGCAGCCCGCACACACCGGCCGCCGCCTCCAGCGCCTCCATCGGCAGCTTTTCATCCAAATGGTGCGCCCGCAGGCGGTGGCCGCGCACCTGCCCAGCCGATAGCTTCATATGCACTCCCCGTTCCTGTTGCGCACGCAGCGCCGCTTTTGCCCATATTGTAACACACCAAAAAGTGATATAATAATAAAAATATGATTCTATCAAGAACAGCGAGGGCAAAACATGCTGGACATCGTTTTTGGCGACAGCGCCTGTGGCAGCCTGAAAATGGCGCAGCGCTATGGTGAGGGCGCGTTCCACGCCGGCGGCATCGGGGTCATCGTGACGCACCACGACGGCAGCGAACCCAGCGCAAAAGAGATAGCCGAGGCGCAAAAAGAGGCTGTGGAGCGCCAGCGGCTGGCGTGGGAGCGCGGCAAGCCGCTGGGCGGCAACCCCGGCGACGTCTTCGGCTTTAACCTGGCGCTCAGCGTGGGTGACATCTCAGAGGCCACGCCCGGGCCCCGGCGCCTTCGGGTGATGGAGTGGCTGTACAGCATCTACCCGGACGATGAAGCGGACGAGGCCACCGGAAGCTGGCTGCCAAAAGAGATACAGCGGTGCCAAGACACTCTGCAAACTCTGCGCGCCCGCGCCACCCAGGGCGAGGCGCTGCGCCTTTGGGTCAGCGACAAACCCGACGACCTGTGCGGGCTGTATTGGTTCATGGCGCAGGCCGAAAACTGGGGCGAGGCCCGCATCTCGCTCGTTCGCCTGCCGCCGTGGGAGGCGGCCGAAGACGGCCACATCGTGCAAAGGGCCGGCTGGGGCGAGGTGGCCCCCGGAGAGTGGCACCGCTACCTGCCGCTGGAGACGCCGGCGCCGCCGTTGTTCCGCCAGTTTTGCGCGGAGCAATGGCGGGCGCTGCAAAAAGAAAACGCCCCGCTGCGCGCCGTGCTGAACGGCCGGCTGGTGAGTGCACCGGCCACACTGTACGACAGCTTCATCGAGCGCGAGATCGCGGCGGAAGGCGAGGTGTTCCACGAGGCCATGGTGGTGGGCCGGGTGCTGGGCAACTACCAGCTGGGCATCGGGGACGCATGGGTGGCCCTGCGCATAGAGGAGATGATAGGGCGCGGGGTGCTGCAGCCGGTGGACGCGGTGCCCAAAGACAAACCGCTCTACCACCGCAGGCTGAAAAAATCTGGGCAGGCCCCAGCTGCCCCGCTTTGATCATTCTAAAAACCATTGAACAGGAGGACAAACGATGAGCAAAAAACTGGTGGCCTATTTTTCGGCCAGCGGCGTGACGGCGGCCGTGGCCAAAACGCTGGCCGAGGCGGCGAACGCCGAATTGTATGAGATCAAACCCCAGGTGCCCTACACCGGGGCCGATCTGAACTGGATGGACAAAAAATCCCGCAGCACCATCGAGATGCAGGACCCCGCCTCCCGCCCGGCCATGGCCGACAAAGCGGCCGGCATCGCCGGCTGCGACGTGGTTTTCGTGGGTTTTCCCATCTGGTGGTATGTGGCGCCCACCATCATCAACACCTTTTTGGAAAGCTACGACTTTTCGGGCAAAACCATCGTGCCGTTTGCCACCTCCGGCGGCAGCGGCTTTGGCGAGACAGCCAGCAGGCTGCGGCCGTCCCTTCCCGCCACGGCCACCCTGAAAGGCGGCAAGCTGCTGAACGGGCGGCCGTCCAAAGAGGCCCTGGCCGCGTGGGTACAAAGCCTTGGGCTATAGCCGCGCACACGCATGCCGGCTTGCCCCACCGAGGCGCACAACATGCCCATACAACGGAAAAACCCGCGCTCATGCAGCGCGGGTTTTTCCAAGGGGTATCTCATTGGTGTGAGGAGGAATCATGCGTGAAGGGCCGGTTGCGGCTTCCTTCCCTTCACTGGCCTTAGTATACCGCCCATTTGCGAAAGCTTTGTGATGCAGATGTTAACATTTTGTATCAATTGCGCCCCGGCCAGCGGTGCACATCGCCCACCCGGCATGCGTTGGCTCCGCCCTTGCCCTTGGGCCCCCGCAAAGCGTCTGCGCAGCAGTTCTTTGTGGGGAAAAGGGCGCCGGGGCGGCAGCATGGCCGCCTCTCCAAAAGCCCGTCTCTCCCGGCATGCGTTGGCTCCGCCCTTGCCCTTGGGCCCCCGCAAAGCGTCTGCGCAGCAGTGCTTTGTGTGGAAAAGGGCGCCGGGGCGGCAGCATGGCCACCACTCCAAAAGCCCGTCTCTCCCGGCATGCGTTGGTTCTGTTAAAAAACACCCCGGCTATGCCGAGGCATTTTTTAACGATCCAACGGATGGCACGCCTGGCGAGATTCGAACTCACGACCCCCTGCTTAGGAGTTGGCTCAACGGTATGCTTGTGCGTGTTGTGGAATTTGCTTAATCGCTCATGATTGCTGGGGTTTTCGGCGTTAATAATGTTCCGAAATATCAAGCTGTACGCTCCCATATCAGACCGTTTTTAGCCGTCCTGTTTGCCATTTGTTTGCATTTCTGATGAGCAAGGGCGAGAGTTACTTGTACAGATAACCCACGCTGTGTCTTTTTGTTTTGTGGGTTATCTTGATTTGCAGAATGGAATGTGCCACCGCCTTTGCCTACAATAATGGCAGAAAGGCGGTGCATATCGCATGAAAAAAGTGAGCATCTTCGTCGTTATTCTTTCTCTTGTGGTGTCTTTGGCTGGCTGTTCCGTACCAGAGCCGGTGCCCGATAGCAGCG
>JBFXKS010000117.1:0-6035 GCA_050173515.1 Oscillospiraceae bacterium
GGCCAAATTGCGCGAATTGGGCATCCTCTACACAAAATAGTAGATATTTACAGCAGTATTTGCATGATTTCCGTCTATTGAATTTTTTATCAGTCTTATTTCTATCTTTGTCAAGACACTTTTTTAGGTAACCGTCTAAAAGAAGCCCTGCCGCTTTCAAAGCGGCAGGGTTTCTTTTTCTTTTTGCACTTTTTACACCACTTTGGGCACCGCGATGGCCTTCACCGGGCACACGTTCACGCAGTCCCGGCAGCCGATGCACTTGTCCACATCCACACGGGCCACGTTGCCCTGCACCTTTATCGCATCCACCGGGCATATCTTCTCGCACTGCCTGCAGCCGATGCACCCGGCCGTGCACTCTTTGCGCGTCTCGCTGCCCCTGTCGCGGTTCACGCACATCACCACCGGCTTTTCGCTCACTTCGCGTATCCAGATCAGGTGCTTGGGGCAGGCCGCTTCGCAGGCGCCGCAGCCGGTGCACTTGATGGGGTTCACGCGCGCTAACCCGTTGTCCACCTCGATGGCGTCGAACTTGCAGGCGCGGGCGCAGTCGCCATAGCCCAGGCAGCCATAGGGGCAGCTGGAGGCCCCGCCGTGCAGCACCACATTGGCCGCGCAGCTGTCCAGCCCGCTGTAGTGGTACTTGCTGTTGGCGTGCCCATACGAGCCCTGGCACACCACCAGGGCCTTCCGCTCGGCCACCGCGCCGCTCTCCACGCCCAGAATGCCGGCCACACGCTTCGCCACGCGGGTGCCACCGGGCACGCACAGGTTGGGCGAAGCGCCCGCCTCCACCACCGCGTGGGCATAGTCCAAACAGCCCGCATAGCCGCAGGCCCCACAGTTCACACCGGGTAACTCCTCATTCACCAGGCTCACCCGCTCGTCTTCTTCCACCTGCATGAACTGTGCGGCCACCACCAATATCGCGGCGCCCAACAGGCCGGTCAAGGTCACGATCACCACCGCCGCCACCACGCTCATATGCCCTTACTCCTTTCCCCAAAACCCGCCGGCTATTTACACACTGATACCAAACAGGTTCTCAAACAAACCACCGAAGCCCATGAAAGACAGGCTGGTGATACTGGCCGCCACCAAGGTGATGGGCAGCCCCTCAAAGCTCTTGGGCACCTTGCCCGTGGCCCTGTCCAGCACACGGCGCACCCCGGAAAACAGCACCATGGCCAGGCCAAAGCCCACGCCCGCACCCAGCGCGCACAGCAGCGCCTCGGGGAAGGTGTAGTAGCCGGCCGTCGCATCCACCAGGCTGGGGGTCTCGATGTTCAGCACCGTGACACCCAGCACCGCGCAGTTGGTGGTGATGAGCGGCAGGTAGATGCCCAGCGCCTTGTACAGCGGCGGGATGAACTTGCGCAGCACGATCTCCACCAGCTGCACCAGCACCGCAATGATCAGAATGAACGAGATGTTGTACAGGTACTCCAGCCCGTTCGGCACCAGCAGGTAGGTGTACACCGGCCAGGTGGCCGCCGTGGCCAGCACCATCACAAAGATGACGGCCGCGCTCATGCCCACCGCGCTGTTCAGCTTGCCCGAAACCCCCAAGAACGGGCAGATGCCAAGGAATTTCACCAGCACATAGTTGTTCACCAATATCATGCTGAAGAAGATGAACGCCAGTTTGATCCCCATTATTCATCCACTCCTTTCGCCGGGCAATAATCGGCCGAAGGGCAGGCGCCGCAGGCAAAGTCCGGCTGCACCGGCTTGCCCGTGGTCTTGCGCTCGATGAACAGCGCCAGCGCCATGAACACGCCGAACACGAAGAACCCGCCCGGCGGCAGCGCCATGATGCTCATCGGGGCCAGCTGCTCGGGCAGCACATGGACGCCGAAGATGGCCCCCGAGCCCAGCAGCTCGCGCACCAGGCTCATCAGGCTGATGACGATGGTGAAGCCCAGCCCCATGCTCAGGCCGTCTATGGCCGAGGCCGCCACGCCGTTCTTAGAGGCGAACATCTCCGCGCGCCCCAGAATGATGCAGTTCACCGTGATGAGCGGCAGGTAGACGCCCAGCGCCTCATTCAGCGCGGGCACATAGGCGCGTATCAGCATGTGCACCAGCGTGACAAAGCTGGCGATGATGACGATGAAACAGGGCAGGCGCACCTTGTCGGGAATCAGCTTGCGCAGCGCCGAGATGACCACGTTGGAGCACACCAACACAAAGATGGTGGCCGCACCCATGCCAAGCCCGTTGAACACCGCCGTGGTGATGGCCAGTGTGGGGCAGGTGCCCAGCACCAGCCGCAGCACCGGGTTCTCCTTCAGCAGCCCGTTGGTGAAGGTTTTCAGGTAGGACACTTTGTTTGCCATCAGCGCACCTCACTTTCCGCTTTCGGCGCATCGGCTACACCGGACGCCGCGGCCAACGCACTTTCCACCGCCGCTTTGGCCGCCTCGCTTGTCAGGGTGGCGCCGGCCACGGCCTGCACGCCGTCGGTGTCGCTTTGGCCCACAAAGGCCTGCACGAAGCTGCGGTTGCTCTGCACCGGCGCGCCCAGGCCCTCTGTCTCGCCCGAGGTGTCCAGCCACAGGCCCAAAATCACCCCGTCGGTATCAATGGCCACCGCGGCCACCACCGTGCTGTGCACGCCTTTCGCCTCGCCGTACACGATCACGCTGCCGGTGGCCTCGTCCACGAAGGCCTCGTCCTGCACGCCCTCATGGCCATCCAGCTGCACCGCCGTCAGCACGGCGCCCGGCAGCAGGAACTCGCGCACCTCTTCCGGCGTCATCGCGCCGGTGGCCTGGCCCAGTATCTCGCTGTTGTACACGTCTATCGCCGCGTTGATGGCGCTGACCGCGGCGCCGGTGGAGATGGTGGCATTGGCAATTTTATCCACCGAATCCATCGCGATGGTCTCGGCCGCGCGCCCGGCAAACTGCTCCCGGAACTTCTCATCGGTCTCCAGCTTTTTGCCCAGGCCCGGGGTCTCGTTGTTCTGCGGAAAGATCACCCCGGTGATCACGCCGGAAGCGTCGAAGGCCACCATGGCCGGCACCTCGCCGCCATAGCCTTTGCCATAGCTGTCCACCACCCAGCCGGCCCCGTTGTCGGCCGCATACAGGGCCGTCACGCCGGGCGCCTCCTCCACAAGTTCCATCTGGGTGAAGCTGTCTGCGCCCGGCAGCAGCGTCTGGCGCAGCCTGTCCGCCTCGGCGGTGGCATTCTGCGCAATGACCGGCGCCGTGAGCGCGTTGGTGAGCCCCAGCAGCAGGCTGGCCACCAGGCAGATGGCCGTCAGCGTGACCAGCGGCCACAAAATGGGCTGCCGCACCTTGTCGTGGAATTTCTTTTTGCGCGCGGCCTCCCAGGCCAGCTGCTCCTTCGACTTCGGGGGCTTCGGCGGCAGCTTGCTCTCCGCCTTTGGCTTTTGTTCCCCGTCCGCCTTGGCGGCCTCGGGCGCTGCGGCGTCCTGCTTTGCGCCGATAACGGCTTCGTCCTTTTCGTTCAGCGGGGCCTTGCTCTCTTCATCCACGCTACGCAGCCCCCTTTCCGCTCTTCTTTTTCCTGCCGGCACCCAGCGGCCGCTGTCGGGTCAGCTCGTCGATATACGGCACCAGCAAATTGCTCAGCAAAAGGGCGTAGGACACGCCCTCCAGCGTATTGGACCACTCGCGTATGGCCACCGTCAAAATAGCCAGCAGCACCCCGAACACCACCTTGCCCCGGCGGGTGTAGGGGCTGGTGACATAGTCGGTGGCCATGAAGATGGCCCCCAACAGCAGCCCGCCGCTGAGGATATACCCAAGGCCACCCGAGGCCGCGGCGCCAAAGCCCTGCCCTCCGGCCAGGTCCAGCGCCAGCTTGAACACATACACGCCGCCCACATACACCACCGGGATGATGGGGCTGATGATCTTGCTGCACACCAGAAACAGCCCGCCCAGCAGCAGCGTGATGGCGCAGGTCTCGCCCAGCATGCCCGCATGTGTGCCCAGCAGCAGGTCAATGATGGGCACGTTGCCGCTTTGGGCGGCCAGCAGCGGGGTGGCCCCGGCCAGTGCGTCGGCGCCGCTGTAAATGGCCGGGTAGCGGTAGTCTATCATCGGCCCGGTGAAGCTGAGCTGCAGCACGATGCGGCCCACCAGCGCGGGGTTGGCAAAGTTGAAGCCCAGCCCGCCGAACATCTGCTTGGCCACCACGATGGCCACAAACGCGCCCAGCATGGCCATCCACAGCGGGAAGCCCGGCGGCAGGTTGAACGCCAATATCAGCCCGGTGACCACGGCGGAAAAATCGCCCACCGTCACCGGTTTTTTCATCAGGATGCAGTACAGCGCCTCGAAGCCCACGCAGGCGGCCACCGTCACGCCAGCCAGCAGCAGCACCCCGGCGCCAAAGATAAGGGCGGAGGCCACCAGTGTGGGCAGCAGCGCCACCACCACGCCCACCATCACTTTACGCGTGGAGATGGTGCCCAGGATATGGGGCGACGCCGACACCACCATTGTGCTCTGGTCCATCACTGCTTCACCCCTTTCAGGTAGAACTGCCGCGCCAGCACCGCCGAGGGCGCCAGCAGGCGCTTGGCCGGGCACACATAGCTGCACACGCCGCAGCCAAAGCACAAATCGGCCGACAGCTTGCCCAGGCGCGCCAGGTCCTCGCGCTCATACGCCTGCTCTATCTCGGTGGGCGACAGGCGCACCGGGCAGGCCATGATGCACCGCGCACAGCGGATGCAGGGCTGCGGGTCGGACAGCTGGGTCTCCTCCTCGGTCAGCGCCAGCAGCGCGCTGTTTTGCTTCACGATGGGATACTCCAGCCCCGCCATCGCCATGCCCATCATCGGCCCGCCCACCACCACCTTGGCCGGCGGCATCTTCAGCCCGCCGCAGAACTCCAGCACATCGCCGATGGCCGTGCCGATCACCACCTCCACGTTCTGCGGCTCCACCACCGCGCCGCCGTCCACCGTGATGCGGCGGGTCATCAGCGGCATGCCGGTGGCCAGGTATTTGCCAATGGCCGAGACCGTGCTCACGTTCATCACCAGCACGCCCACGTCGGCCGGCAGGCCGCCCTGCGGCACCTCGCGCCCGGTGGCCCGCTCGATGAGCACCTTTTCTGCGCCCTGTGGATAGCCGGTGGGCAGCGGCAGCACCGTCATGCCCGCGTCGCCCCTGGTCAGGCTGAACATCAGGTCCATCGCCTCGGGTTTGTTGCGCTCTATCGCGATCACCGCTTTGGGGATGTCCAGATATTTCTGCACGGCCGCAAGGCCGGAGATCACCATGTCGGGGCATTCGCGCATCTCGCGGTCGTCCGAGCAGATATACGGCTCGCACTCGGCCGCGTTGATGATGAGGGTGTCGATGGCGTCGAGGTCGGGCGGGGCCAGCTTCACCGCCGTGGGGAAGCCCGCGCCCCCAAGGCCCACCAGCCCGGCCGCGCGCACCGCCTCAATAAAGCTCTCCCGGTCCCGCACGGCAGGCGGCATCACCGTGGCGTCTATGGTCTGCAGCCCGTCCGGCTTGATGACCACGGTCTCCACCAGGCCGCCCGCCGGGCTCATCATCTGCACGATGTCCGCCACTGTGCCGGACACCCCCGAGTGGATATCGGCCCCCACATAGCTTTGGGCTTTTCCCACCACCGTGCCCACATGCACCGCGTCGCCCTTTTGCACGGCAGGGGCACACGGCGCACCCGTGTGCTGCTGCATCGGCAGGGCGATCTTTTCGGGCAGCGGCATGGTCACCGTGGCCAGCCCCGCCGTCTCTTTGCGGCTGGGCGGGTGCACCGTGCGTCCCATCGTCCTTAAAAAGTGTCTCATTCAAACCTCCCCGGCATCACGTTCGGGCAATAAAAACCATGCTTTCTCGGCCGGTGGCGCCGACAAGACCGGCCCACGCCCCTTTGCCCTGAACCCCTTCCAGAACACTTTAAAAGCATGGCTTCTATACAATATATATTTATCCCATGGCTTTTCGCTAGGTTAATTGTAAGCAATCCCAAAGGGCCTGTCAACTGCCGGTTTCCTTGCTAGTAAATAATTTTTG
>JBFXKS010000118.1:0-6010 GCA_050173515.1 Oscillospiraceae bacterium
CCGCTCAGGGTCAAATCTGCCGCCAGCAGCACCGCCAGCGCAATGGTGAGGCTTTTGCCGGTGAGCACCAGCATGTTGGCGCTGCGCCGGCTCTTCAGGTGGATGATGTTGGGGATGCGCTCCACCATCTCGGAGATGAACGGCCAGGTGTGCGTGATGAAGATGAGCCCCATCAGCCCCCAGCCCAGCGAATAGAACAGGTTCGTGCGCCCGCCCACGTTGGCGGGCATGTCGCTGTACTCCCACGACACACTGCCAAAGGCCAGCTGCTGCACCCAGCTGCACACATACTCGAACGCCCCGCCGATGACCGCGCTGGCCAAAAAAATCAGCAGTGCGTTTTTCTTTCGAAAGCGATACAGCACCAGCGTGAACAGCACCGCGCCCAGCCCGTACACCTGGTTGAACGGGCCGTACAGCATGCCGCTGCGCCGCTCCCACATGCCGGTGGTGAAGTACACGTACAGCGTCTCGAACAGCACGCCGATGACGCAGCCGATGATGAACAGCCAGATGAGTTTGTACAGGTTCAGCCCCGCTGCAAAGCTTTTTTGCCCGTTGTTCACGTCCTTGTGTTTCCACAGGCGTTTGCGCCTGCGTTTTTTGCCGCCGGCGCCCGCCGGCGTGCCGTCCGGTGCCGCCTGCCCGCCGTTCTTTGCTGTCTGCCGCTCGTTTTCTGCCATCCCGTGCCTCCCCGTGGCCAATCCTTTTCCGCCATTATACCGCATCGGCGCCTTTCGATAAAGGCCTTTTGGCGCCTTTTTTGTCGGCCGGCCGCGCCGCTTTGCAGGCACGTGCCCGCCGTGCTATAATGGGGCCAACCATCTTGTAAAGGAAAGGACGATGCCCCATGGACGCCAACCTCCACTTTGTAGAGACCAAGCGGCTCGAGCGCATCAAGCAGAACCTCGAGCGCAACAACATCAACACCATTTTGCTGGAGACGGCCGCTGAGGTGGTGCCGCTGCTGCAGTCCCTGCTGCCCAAGGGCGCCAGCATCTCCAACGGCGGCAGCATCACGCTGCAGCAGTGCGGCGTGACAGACCTGCTGCGCAGTGGCGACTACCAGTACCTGGACCGCGAGGCCCCCGGCGCCGACCGCATCGCCATCGGCCACCAGTCCTTCACGGTGGACTACTACCTCGCCTCGGCCAACGCCATCACCGAGGCGGGCGAGATCTATGCCATCGACGGCATTGGCAACCGCATCGCCGCCCTCGCCTTTGGCCCCGAGCGCGTCATTTTGGTGGCCGGGTGCAACAAGATCGTCCCCGACATCGCCGCCGCCCGTGCGCGCAACACCGCCATCAGTGGCCCGGCCAACGCCCACCGGGTGGGCGCCGCGCAAAGCCCCTGCGTCAGCACCGGCTTTTGCTCCGACTGCCGCTCCGACACCCGCATCTGCAACATGGAGCTCGTTTTGCGCCACCAGCGCGAGGCCAAGCGCGTCACCCTCATCCTGGTGAATGAGAGCCTGGGCTACTAAACACCGATATAAAGCACAAAACGGGCGGGTGCCGAAGCACCCGCCCGTTTTTTCGTCGCAATGCCATTCAGCCCGCTAGTCCGCCCGCATCACGTCCCGCACACGCACCGTGCGCGTGTGGCCTATCGCATCCCAGGTCTTTTTCTTGCGGAACAGGCTGATGATCCCAATGGGCATCCAGCTGAGCAGGAACAGCGCAAAGTACACGATGCCGCGCCCGGTGCCCCGCATGGCCCGGCGGTTCAGCCGCACCACAAAGGCGGCCAGCAGCGTGCACAGCCCCACCGCCACACAGCAGGCCGTCACCGCCCCCACCATGATCTGCGTCAGCGGGATCAGGTTGAACTCCATCACGCCATAGGCGCCCAGCACCGCGGTGCCCAGCCACACCAAAAACGACACCAGCTGCACCATCGGCGTCAGGTAGGTGATGGCAAGGTCCATGCACACCCAGCTGCGGCGCTTGAAGGCGCCCTTCACCAAATCGCTCGTGTAGATCTCCATGCACTGCACGCTGCCGGTGCTCCAGCGCCGGCGCTGGCGCCAGCTCTGGAAAAAGGTCAGCGGCTGCTCGTCGTAGATGATGGCGTCGTGCACATAGTGCACCTTGTGCCCCTTCAGCACACACTGGGCCGAAAACTCGTAGTCTTCGGTCATCGTGGTGGTCTGGAAACCGCCCAGCTCCTTCAGCAGCTTGCGGCTCACCATAAAGCCGCTGCCGTTCACCAGGCCGGACAGCCCCAGCGCCTCGCGCCCGCCGTTGTAAAAGCGGTTCAGCATCCAGTAACACACCGAGTAGCAGGTGGACACCGCCGTGTCCGCCGGGTTCTTGCTGTCGCGGAAGCCCTGCGCCACATGATACCCGGCGGCAAAGGCGTCGTTCATGCGCTGCAAAAAGTCTGGGTGCACCAGGTTGTCCGCGTCGAACACGCACACGGCGTGGTGCTTTTTTTGCCGCAGCAGCACGGCGCTCACCTGCGCCAGCACCTCGCCCTTGCTGTGCACCTCGCCCACCGGGTCGAACACTTGCGCCCCGGCGGCCAGTGCCACGGCACGGGTGTCGTCGGTGCAGTTGTTGGGCGCCACGATGATGTCGTACAGCGCGTCGGGGTAGTTCTGCTCACGCAGGCTCTCCACCAGCTGGCCGATCACCGCCGCCTCGTTGCGGGCGGCCACCACCAGCGCAAACCGCGTGTGCGGGGCCGCCGCGGGCAATGCCTTGCGCCGCTTGAAGCCAAACACCGCGATTACCAGAAAATAAACGGCATATAGGGTCAAAAAGCCGCCTGCCATGAACAGGCCGTTCAATAAAAACGAAAGGGTGGGGTAACTCATGATGTAGCTCCTTTTCTGCCCGCCCATACCGGGCGCACGCCGGGCCCTGTGCACGGCCCTCCGCTTACATAACGAGAAAGCGGACGAAAACTTGTCAATCTTTCCCAAAAACCTTTCAAACATTTTTCCATTTCGGGCCCGAAGGCCCCTTTTGCACCTTTATTATACCCGCCAAATAACGCGGAGGTGTAGGCAAACTGTAAACATTGCTTATCCGCACAAAAGACCGCCGAAGACTTCGGCGGTCTTTTCGTTCATACGCCTTATTTAAAATGTAAAACCCTTGTAAACACGGGCGCAGCATGCGCCCTATTGGGCGCCTGTATTCTGCCGGTGGATAAGGTAACTCTCCAAAATCACCGTGGCGGCCACCGCGTCCAGCACGTCCTTGCGCTTTTTGCCATAGGTGCCCGCCTCACCCAGCAGCACCTCGGCGCTTTTGGTGGTGTTGCGCTCGTCCCAGTAGTCCAGCGGCACGTCCAATATCTTCTGTAAAATGCCGCCCAGGCGCCGGGTCTTCTCTGCGCGCCGGCCCTCGGTGCCGTCCATGTTCACCGGCAGGCCCAGCACCACCAGCCCCACCTCAAACTCCCGGCTGGCATACACGATCTTCTCGGCCAGCTTGGCCACCGTTTTTTCCTCTATCACACCCACGGGGCTTGCCAGGGTCTCGGTGCGGTCGCACACCGCCAGCCCCGTGCGGGCATCGCCATAGTCCACCGCCATGATCTTCATAGAAAAGCCCTCCTGTGCGCATGCCGCGCAGAAAAAAAGGACGGGTTTTGCTAGCCCGCCCCGCCGCCTTGTGGCCGCATCGTTGGAAACAGCAGCACATCGCGGATGCTCGCCTGCTCGGTCAGCAGCATCACGAACCGGTCCACCCCGATGCCGATGCCGCCGGTGGGTGGCATGCCGTACTCCAGCGCGTTCAAAAAGTCCTCGTCCACGCCGCTGGCCTCATCGTCGCCCTGCTGGCGCAAAAACTCCTGGTATTCGAAGCGGGCCCGCTGGTCCAACGGGTCATTCAGCTCGGTGAAGGCGTTGGCATACTCCCTCCCGGCGATGAACAGCTCGAAGCGCAGCGTGTAGCCGGGGTCGTTTGCATCGCGCTTGGCCAGCGGCGATATCTCCACCGGGTGGCCTGTGACAAAGGTGGGCTGGCGCAGCGCCGGCTCGCAATATTCTTCGAAAAACAGGTTCAGGATGTCCCCTTTTTCGTGGCGTTTTTCGTAGGCCAGGCCCCGTTCGTCCGCCAGCTTTTTAGCGGCGGCGGTGTCGGCCACGGCGTCAAAGTCCACGCCCGCCTTCTGCCTCACGGCCTCTTTCATGCTCACCCGGGCAAACGGCGCCTCCAGGTCTATCTCCTCGTCGCCGTGCTTCACGCGCGCCGCGCCGCCCAGCACCTCGCGCGCCACCGTGCGCATCATGTCCTCGCACAGGTCCATCATGCCGTGGTAGTCGGTGTAGGCCTGGTACAACTCCATCATCGTGAACTCGGGGTTGTGGCTGTGGTCCATGCCCTCGTTGCGGAAGTTCCGCCCGATCTCATACACCCGGTCGAACCCGCCCACGATCAGGCGCTTCAGGTGCAGCTCCAGCGCGATGCGCAGGTACATGTCGATGTCCAGCGTGTTGTGGTGGGTCACAAAGGGACGCGCCGTGGCCCCGCCCGCCTGCACGTGCAGCACCGGCGTCTCCACTTCCATAAAGCCGTGTTCGTCAAAATAGCGCCGCATGGCCGAGATGATGGCGCTGCGCCGCTTGAACGTACGTTTCACGTCGGGGTTCACGATTAGGTCCACATAGCGCTGGCGATAGCGCAGCTCCTTGTCCCGCAGCCCGTGCCATTTTTCCGGCAGCGGCAGCAGGCTCTTGGCCAGCAGCACGATCTCCTCCACATGCACCGAGATCTCGCCCATCTTGGTGCGGAACACAAAGCCCCGCACCCCCACGATGTCCCCGATGTCGAAGCGCTTGAACTCGGTGTAGGCCTCGGTGCCCACATCGTCGCGCCGCACATACATCTGGATGTTGCCGCTGGTGTCCTGCAAGTCGGCAAAGCTGGCCTTGCCCATCACGCGCTTGCTCATCATGCGCCCGGCCATGCACACCTTGCGGGGCTCTTCGCCCTCGGCCGGGTCCACAAAATTGGCCTTCACCTCGTCGGCGTAGCTGTCTTGCGGCCAGGCGTTCACCATAAACGGGTCTTTGCCCGCCTGCTGCAGCTGCTGCAGCTTTTCGCGGCGCACGGCCACCTGCTCGCTGTATTTCTTTTCCGCCTCGGCCTCGGCTGCAGCGTCCAGCTGCCCCAGCGCCGCTTCCACCACTTCGCCCACGCCGTGGGCCGCCTCGTGTTCTTTATCCATCCGCATTTACAACTCCGACTTGCTTATCTCCAAAATCTCGTACTCCAGCACCGCGCCCGAGGGCACCGACACCTCCACCACATCGCCCACGCCGTGGTTCATCAGCGCGCCGCCCACGGGGCTTTCGTCGCTGATGCGCCCGGTGGCAGGGTCGGCCTCGGTGGAACCCACGATGTCGTACACCTCTTCTTCGCCCTCGTCGTCCCGCACACGCACGCGGCTGCCCACCATCACGTGCTCGGTGGTCAGCTCGTCCTCGTCTATCACCCGGAGGTTTTTCAGCATCGTCTCCAGGTCGGCAATGCGGCTTTCTTTGTTGCCCTGCTCGGGTTTGGCGGCGTCGTGCTCGCTGTTTTCCGACTGAGCGCCATAGCCGCGCGCCACCGGGATCTTGTCGGCCACTTCCTTGCGCCGCACCGTCTTCAAATGGTTCAGCTCATGTTCCAGCTTGGTCAGGCCGGCATAGGTCACAACCACTTCTTTTTTCTGCATGCTTGGAAGACTCCTTTACAAAACCGCCTTGAACAGCCGGTTTTTTCGCCCGCGGTGCAAAGCCGCGATGCGTTGTTTGCCATCTTGCTCCCGCTTTTGCGGGCGGCACGCCGCACCCGCGCGCCCGCCTCTTGTCCATTTTGCCAAGAAGCCGGGGCCAACTGTTGGTAAATATGATGAAAAAGCGGCTTTCCGCCGCTTTTTCTCATGTTCGCCCCTGTAACTTGTGATATTATAGCCGAAGCCCACGCCGCTGTCAACCAAAAAACGCGTCACGACGCGCTGGGCAGTCATTAATTTTCTGTGAACGCACGTCCTGCGCCTGTTTTGC
>JBFXKS010000119.1:0-6001 GCA_050173515.1 Oscillospiraceae bacterium
GCCTCTGCGCTGCACATCATGAACCTGAAGGTCTACAAGGATTTCCGCAACCGGGCCAACCGCGTGACCAACTGCGAGACGGCCAACATCGACAAAACGGTGGCGGCCAACCGCAAGGTGCTGAACGCCATCGATTTTCTGGAAAAACAGGGCGCGCTGGACACCCTGGACCCGGCACTGCGCCAGGCCGCACAGCTGCGCCGTGAAAACCCGGAGTTCTCGCTGGCAGAGCTGGCAGCGGCCAGCGAAGCGCCCGTGAGCAAGTCAGGGCTCAGCCACCGTTTCCGAAAAATATGCGAAAAAGCCGACACACTGAGAGAACAGCCCAAATCCGTTTGATTTTTTCTTGCCACAGAGAGGGACTTTGATGCCGGACAATGCTTTTGTGCACCTGCACCTGCACACCGAATACAGCCTGTTGGACGGCGCCTGCCGCATAGATGGGCTGATGGAGCGCCTGAAGGAGCTGGGCCAAAGCGCCGTGGCCATCACAGACCACGGGGTGATGTTTGGCTGTGTGGACTTCTTCAAGGCCGCCAAGGCCGCCGGCATCAAGCCCATCATCGGCTGCGAGGTCTACGTGGCCAACCGCTCGCGCCACGACAAGGTGAGCCACAAGGACGGCAACCACCACTTGGTGCTGCTGTGCAAAAACGAGACGGGCTATAAAAACCTGATCAAAATGGTGTCACAGGGTTTCACCGAGGGCTTTTATTCCAAGCCGCGCGTGGACAAAGACCTCTTGCAGGCCCACCACGAGGGGCTGATCGCACTTTCCGCCTGCCTGGCGGGCGAGGTGCCGCAGGCCCTGCTGGCCGGCAACTACGAAAGCGCGAAAGAGATCGCCCTGTGGTATCAGGACCTGTTTGGCTCGGGCAACTATTACATCGAGCTGCAGGACCATGGCCTTGAAGACCAGCGCACCGTGCTGCCGGGGCTCATCCGGCTTTCGCGGGAGACGGGCATCCCGCTGGTGGCCACCAACGACGCCCACTACCTGCGCAAAGAGGACTCTCGCATGCAGCGCATCCTCATCTGTGTGCAAACGGGCAAAACCATCAACGATGAAGACCGGCTGGAGTTCGGCACCGACGAATTCTACGTGAAGAGCACCGAGGAGATGCTCGCGCTTTTCCCCGAGGTGCCCGAGGCCTGCGAAAATACCCAAAAAATAGCCGAAAAATGCCAGTTCGAGTTCGAGTTCGGCGTGACCAAGCTGCCGGAGTTCACCCCGCCCGACGGGCAGGACAACGAGGCCTATTTCCGCGCCCTGTGTGAGGCGGGCCTTGCAGAGCGCTATGGTGACGACGCGCCCGCCGAGGCCAGAGAGCGGCTGGAATATGAGATCGATGTCATCAGCCGCATGGGCTACACCAACTATTATCTCATCGTAGCCGATTTCATCAGCTATGCACGCAGCCAGGGCATCCCTGTGGGGCCCGGGCGCGGCAGCGGCGCCGGCAGCATTGCGGCCTACTGCATGGGCATCACCGGCGTAGACCCCTTGCGCTATGGGCTGCTGTTCGAGCGTTTTTTGAACCCCGAGCGCATCTCGATGCCCGACTTCGACATCGACTTCTGCTACGAACGCCGGCAGGAGGTCATCGACTACGTCATCGAGAAATACGGCGCAGACCATGTGGCGCAGATCATCACCTTTGGCACCATGGCCGCCCGCCAGGCCGTGCGCGACGTGGGCCGCGTGCTGGACATCCCCTACCAAAAGGTGGACGCCGTGGCCAAAATGGTGCCCATGGTGCTGGGCATGACGCTGGCCAAGGCCCTCAGCGTCTCGCGCCAGCTGGCCGAGGAGCGCGACAACGACCCCGCCGTGGCCGAGCTGCTGGAGATCGCCCAGAAGATAGAGGGCATGCCGCGCCACGCGTCCACCCACGCGGCGGGCGTCGTCATCACGCCGGCCGAAACCTGGGACTATGTGCCCCTGTCCACCAACGAGGGCGCCGTGGTCACCCAGTTCCCCATGGGCACCATCGAGGAGCTGGGCCTGCTCAAAATGGATTTCCTGGGCCTGCGCAACCTCACGGTCATCTCCGACACAGAGAAGATGATACAAAAGACGGACCCCGTCTTTTCCATAGACGCCGTGCCCTATGACGACAAGGCCGTGTACGACCTGCTCTCCTCGGGCGATACCGTGGGTGTGTTCCAGCTGGAGTCTGGCGGCATGCGGCAGACGCTGGTGGGCCTGAAGCCCCGCACCTTCGAGGACATCATCGCGCTCATCTCCCTGTACCGCCCGGGCCCGATGGACTCCATTCCCGCCTATATCCGCAACCGGCACAACCCCACCTTGGTGCGCTACAAAACCGAAAAGCTGGCGCCCATTCTGGACGTCACCTATGGGGTGGTGGTGTATCAGGAGCAGGTGATGCAGATCTGCCGCGAGCTGGCGGGTTTCTCCTACGGGCAGGCAGACCTGGTGCGCCGCGCCATGAGCAAGAAAAAGCACGATGTGATGGAGCGCGAGCGCGCCCACTTCGTGCACGGCAGCACCGAGCCCGGCTCGGCCTGCGCAGGCTGTGTGGCAAACGGCATCCCGGCCGACGTGGCCAACAGCATTTTTGACGAATTGACCAGCTTTGCCTCTTACGCGTTCAACAAGTCGCACGCGGCGGCCTATGCGGTCATCGCCTACCAGACGGCCTGGCTGAAATGCCACTATGCCAAGGAGTTCATGGCCGCCCAGCTCACCAGCATGCTGGCCTTCACCAACAAGATCATCTCCAACATCGCCGAGTGCCAGCGGCTGGGCGTGCGGGTGCTGCCGCCCGACATCAACGCCAGCGACTCCGGCTTCACCGTGCAGGGCGACAACATCCGCTATGGCCTGCTGGCCTTGAAAAACGTGGGCAGCCACCTCATCGCCTCGGTGGTGAAAGAGCGCGCGGAAAACGGCCCCTACACCTCGCTCTACCAGTTCTGCTCGCGCCTGTCCGGCACCGAGCTGAACCGCCGGGCCATCGAAAGTTTTATCAAAAGCGGCGCGTTCGACAGCTTCACCTGCACCCGCCGGGCCATGATGCAGGCGGTGGAGGGCATATTGAAAAGCGTGGAGACCGACCGCCGCAAGAACCTGGACGGGCAGATCAACCTGTTCGAGGCGGCCGCGGCCGAGCAGGACGACTACGCCATGCCCCAGCTGGAGGAGTTCCCCAAAGACGTGCTGCTGCAGCAGGAAAAAGAGGTGAGCGGGCTGTTTTTGTCTGGCCACCCGCTGGAGCAGTACCGCGCGGTCATCGACAAGGTGGGCACGGCCACCGTGGACGAATTGACCGGCGAGGAGAGCGCCGAGCAGGACGAGCGCCGGGTGGTGCTGGTGTGCACGATGGTGAAAATCAAGTATTACACCACCAAAACCAACGACGTGATGGCCTTCACCACCATAGAGGACATGACGGGCTCCATGGAGGCGCTGGTGTTCCCGCGCGTTTTGATGGAGGCCGGCGCCGCGGTGCAGGAAAACGCGGTGGTCATCATCCGCGGGCGTGTGTCGGTGAAAGAGGAGGAAGAGCCCAAGCTGATCGCCGAAGAGATCCGCCCGGCCGACGGCAGCGAGACAGAAAAGATAAAGGCGGCCGCAGAGCCCGGCATGCAGGGCCTTTACATCAAGGTGCCCTCCATCAACAGCGAGGAGTACCGCCAGGCGGAGAATCTTTTCACCATTTTTGAGGGCGACTGGCCGGTCTACATCCGCTTTTCCGACACCAGGAAGATGACACGCGCGCCCTCCTCGATGTGGACCATCAACAGCGAGACCCTGATTCGGGAGCTGAAAAGCCTGCTGGGCGAGGGCAATGTGGCCGTGCGCTGATATTTTACACAGATTTTTTGATTGTTTTTTTGCGGGTATTCAGGTAGAATGGAACCAATTGTTCAAAGCGATACCACAACACCTTTTGGAGGTTTTTTTACATGGAAGTACCTGCCATCAAACGCATCGGTGTTTTGACCAGCGGCGGCGACGCCCCCGGCATGAACGCGGCCATCCGCGCGGTGGTGCGCACGGCGCTCAGCAAGAACATGCGGGTGTTTGGCATCCGCCATGGCTACAACGGCCTTTTAAGCGACGACATCTTCGAGATGAACATCCGCAGCGTGTCCGAGATCATCCACCGCGGCGGCACCATCCTCTACACCGCCCGAAGCCCCGAGTTCATGATCTTGCAGGGCCAGCAGACGGCCGCGGCCAACTGCCGCAAGCACGAGATAGAGGCCGTGGTGGTCATCGGGGGCGACGGCTCTTTCCGTGGCGCCAAAGACCTCGCCGCGCAGGACATCCCTTGCGTGTGCATTCCCGGCACCATCGACAACGACATCGCCTGCACCGACTATACCATCGGCTACGACACCGCCATGAACACCGCGCTGGAGATGATAGACAAACTGCGCGACACCACCCAGAGCCACGAGCGCTGCAGCGTGGTGGAGGTGATGGGCCGCAACGCCGGCTACATCGCGGTGAACACAGGGCTTGCGGTGGGCGCGCTGATCACCCTGATCCCCGAGCGCAAGACCGACGTGGACAAGGACATTGTGGCCAAGATGAAATTCACCCGGAAAATAGGCAAAAAACATTTCATCATCATCACGGCCGAGGGCGCCTGCCACGCCGAAGGGCTGGCGGAAGAGATAGAGGCCAAAACGGGCATCGAGAGCCGGGCCACCATTCTGGGCCATGTGCAGCGGGGTGGCGCGCCTTCCCTGCGCGACCGCGTGGCGGCCAGCCGCATCGGCTACTATGCCGTAGACCTGCTGTCCCGCGGCATCACCAACCGGGTCATCGCCTTCCACGACGAAGACCTCGTGGACTTCGACATTGCCGACGCACTGGCCATGAAAAAAACACTGGACCTCAGTTTGCTCACCATATCCGAGACCTTGTCCACCTAAAATCACCGATGTACCGCATCCTTATGATGCGGTACACGTTTTGAAAGAACCGGAGGAAAATGCGCCATGCGAATCGCACTGTTCTGCGAATACTACTACCCCTTCATCAGCGGTGTGGTCACCCATATCGAAACGCTGCGCCAAGGCCTCCTTGCCGCCGGGCACCAGGTGTTGATCGTCACGCTGGACCCCAAGGCCAAGCGGCACTATATCAAAGACAATATCCTGTACTGCCCGGCCATCCCGCTGAAGAAGATATACGGCTATGGCGTGGGCAACCCGGTGAACCTGCACCGCCTGAGCATCTTGAAGGCCTTCAACCCAGACATCATCCACCTGCACACCGAGTTTACCATGGGCATCTTTGCCATCTTTGCCGCCAAACGCCTGAAAAAGCCGGTGGTTTACACGCTGCACACCATGTATGACGACTATCTTTTCTACCTGTTTCCGCACGGCATGGACAAAGTGGCAAAGCCGGCCGCCCACACCTTTTTCCGTAACGTGGCCTCCCGCGCCACCGAGATCATTGGCCCATCGCTGAAGGTGGTGGAGTTTTTGCGGCGCTGCGGCGTCACCCGCCATGTGAACATCGTGCCCAACACCGTGGACCTGTCCGACTTTATGCCCAAGAATGTGGATATGGAAAAAGTGGCGCAGGTGCGCAAGACGCTGGGCATTCGCCCGGGGGATGTCGCCCTTTGCTTTGTGGGGCGGCTGGGCAAGGAAAAAAGCATTGATGTGTTGATAGACTATTTCGCCGGGAACTTCGGGAACGACCCGACCTACCGGCTTTTCATCATCGGCGACGGCCCCGAGAAAGACGCGATAGGCCAGCAGATAACGCAGCTGGGCCTTGACGGCCAGGTGCATTTGCTGGGCAAGATAGACCACGAGGTCCTCCCCTGCTATTACCACGCGTTCAACCTGTTCGCCACCGCCTCGCTCACCGAGATGAACTCCATCTCCTTTTTGGAGGCCACCGCCAGCGGGCTTTACGCCGTGCAGCGGCTGGATATTTACAACCGCAACCAGATAAAAAGCGGCGAGAACGGCGACGTGTTCATTTCCGAGGCCGAGTTCGGCCAGA
>JBFXKS010000120.1:0-5963 GCA_050173515.1 Oscillospiraceae bacterium
ACATCGCTGCGGCTTTTTGCGCCTGCGACGCATTTTTTTCATCCAGGCGTTTTTCCGCGAGCTCAATGTCATTCAGGCGGCACAGCGCGCCTAGGCGCTTTTGGTAGTCGGCCACACCCGTGGCGTAATAGCCGGTGGCCTTGCCCACCGCAATGATGGTGATCTGCTGCTCAGAACCTCCCTTGTTTCTTCCACAGGCGCAGCGCAAGTCAGGCAAGCGCCCAAGCACCTCTTTGCTTTTGTAAATATGGCATATTTCACTTGTTCAACAATTTAAATTCAACATTCTATGCTATTATGCCTATATTAATCGCATACTCGTCCAGAGATTCCTTTGCCAAAGAGCCTGTATCTGTGCTTTGGCGCCTTAAAAGGTGAGCCAATCGTTGGCTTCATACCGGCGGGCCACCTGAATGGTGCCATCGGGCGGGAGCGTGACCCCGCTCTCTATCAGGGCTTCTTCCACTGCTTTCAGCACCAGATCCGGGCGGTTGTTTTCCTCGCTGAGGTGGCACAGCACGATTTGGCTGCACCCGCCGCCCACCAGCTGCGCCACGGCGGCGGCGGAGTCTTTGTTGCTCAAATGGCCCTGCACCGAGGCGATGCGGCGCTTGAGATAGGCGGGATAGGGCCCGGTTTGGAGCATGTCGCGGTCGTAATTGGACTCGAGCGCCACCACATGCGCACCTTCCAGCATGCAGAAAACCTCCGCCGTCATCTTGCCAAGGTCGGTGGCCAACGACACCACACGGCCGGCTGGGGTCTGCACCCGATAGCCACAGCTTCCGACGGCGTCATGGCTGGTGCGGAAGGCCTGTATGGTAAACCCTTCAACGGAAAACGGCCCGCCCTCCACCTCTTCAAGCCGGGCCTCATCCGGCACGGCGTCGCTCTCCCACAGCGCGTCCAGTGTGGCGGCGGTGGCGTAAAGCGGCACCGAAAGCTGCTTTAGCAGCACGCGCAGCCCACGGATGTGGTCGATGTGTTCGTGGGTGACAAGCACGCCCAAAAGGTCTTGCGGGCGAAGCCCCAATAGCTCCAGTGCTTTGAGCGTGGGCCGGCAATGGGCCCCGACGTCGATGAGCAAATAGCGGCCATGCTCTTCCACCACGGCACAGTTGCCGGAGGAGCCGCTGTATAGAGTGGTAAATCTTGCCATAGGCCGCCTTTTCTGCCGGGAAAGCCCGGCGGGTATATTCAACAAAGCCCATTATAGTATAAACACCCGCAGGAGACAAGACCTTGCCTAAATCGCAACTGAGCTTTATTAACATGATTTCATTAATTTAAATGATTTATAAAATAAAAAGAGCCTAATTAGGCTCTATGCAGACTTTCCCGCGAACAGGCCTAGAAAGCCTGGGCAAAAACCCCTGCCGGCTGGGACACGCGCTTGATGTCGGCACCGAGGGCAACCAGCTTTTCGGCCATGTGCTCGTAGCCCCGCTCGATGTGCTCGATGTCATCGACCTCGCTGACGCCGTTGGCCGCGAGGGCCGCCACCACAAGGGCCGCGCCGGCCCGAAGGTCGCTGGCGCGGGTGGGGGCTGCCTGCAACGCACGCACCCCTTCCACCACGGCCACACGGCCGTCCACCTGGATGTTTGCGCCCATGCGGAGCAACTCTTCCACATAACGGAAACGGTTTTCGAAGATGCCCTCTGTGATGATGGAGGTGCCCTCGGCCAGCGAGAGCAGAACGGTCATCAGCGGCTGCATATCGGTGGGGAACCCGGGATGCGGCATGGTTTTCACATTCAGCGGGGCGATGGCCCCCGGCCGGGTGACGCGCACCGCCTCGTCATACTCCTCAATGAAGGCACCCGCGCGCTCCAGCTTGGCGGAGATGGGCTCCAAATGCTTGGGGATTACGTTTTTCACCAGAACATTGCCGCCCGTGACCGCGGCGGCAACCATGTAGGTGCCGGCCTCGATCTGGTCTGGAATGATGGAATAGTCGCCGCCGTGCATCTTGCGCACACCGCGCACCTTGATAACATCGGTGCCGGCCCCGCGGATGTCTGCGCCCATCGTGTTCAAAAAGTTTGCGACATCGACGATATGCGGCTCTTTGGCCACATTTTCAAGCACCGTCATGCCACTGGCCATCACGCTGGCCAGCATGGCATTCACAGTGGCGCCCACGCTGACGGTGTCGAAAAACACATGGGCGCCGGACAAAGGCTTGCCCTGCACGCTGACCATGCCGTATTCGACGGAATCGGTGGCCTGAAGGCTGGTGAAGGCCTTGAGGTGCTGGTCTATGGGGCGTGGCCCAAGGTCGCACCCGCCGGGCATGGCCACCGTGCCGCTGCCGAAGCGGCCGAGCAAGCTGCCCAGAAAATAGTAGGACGCACGCATCTGCCGGCAGAGGTTGTCCGGCACGATGGTGGTGTGCACATAGGAGGTATCTATCTCGAGGGTGGTTTTATCCAGCATGCGCGCCTGGGCGCCAAGCGCGCGCAGGATACGAATGCTGGCGGCCACGTCGCTGATTTGCGGCAGGTTCTCGATAACGCATTTCCCGGCGGCCAAAATGGTGGCCGGCAAAATGGCCACCGAGGCGTTCTTTGCCCCGCTGACTACCACTTCGCCGGTGAGCGGATGGCCCCCGCTGATGACATACTTATCCAATCGCCTGAACTCTCCTTACCAAAGGTATCGTTCATTTACATGTGCTTTCGCGCGCGGCGCAAAATTAACACCGCCGGGCAACAGTCCTATTATACCATCATGTGCTCGCAAATAAAAGAACAATATTATTACGATGCTGCGCGCCAAACAAAAGAACCCGTGTGGATGGGCGGGATTTTGCACCAGCGAGAAAACAACGTTAAACAAAATTTTACGGGTGGAGCCAGCCGAGATAGGCACGCGGGTCGGTGAGGGCGCCGTTCACGGTGACCTCGAGGTGGAGGTGGGCGCCGTAGGATTCGCCGGTGTTGCCCACCGCGCCGATGAGCGCCCCTTGCCCCACCTGCTGCCCCGCCGCCACGAAGAGCGCAGAGCAATGGGCATACAGCGTGGCGATGCCGTTCGGGTGCTGGATGACGATGTAGTTGCCCCAGCTGTAGTGGCTGCCGGCGGTAACCACCGTGCCGCCTTCGCACGCGTGGATGGCGGCGCCTTCGGCGGCGATGATGTCCAGCCCGCGGTGGCCGCCGGGCGTATAGCCACGGCTGATATACGTGTAATTTGGCACCGGGAACAGGTAGCTGCCGCCGTAGCCACCTTCCGGCAGCACCACGTCGCCGGGGTCGATGGTCTCGATTTTGGTGCCCACTTCGATGATCTCCTCCCGGGGCTCCTGCAGCACCACGGTCATCTCATCCACCCGCACGCGCCGCTCGAGCTCTCCGTCGATGAAGACATAGTCGTCCCACACCTCCTGCATGCCGTCTTCGCCCTCCTGCACGATGACCACGGCGCCCTTCATGCGCTCGTCCGTCTCGGTACGCTCGGTGACATACGGGATGGGCTCGACACTTTTTTGCCGGTAGCTGGCCTGCACCTGCAAGAAGGGCTGGGCCCGGCGAATGAGCAGGCGGGTGCCCGCCTCGGGCACAAAGTCGCCGTCGGGCTGCTGGGCTTCGTCGTCCGCGGCCTCATCGGCGTCATCGCCCACTTCGCCAAGCTGCGGGTTACGGACGAGCAGGGTCTCGAGCGTGAGGTTGTGGCTGTGGGCGATGTCGGCCAGGTTCTCCTCCCCGTCGGCCCGGTAGGCAAGCTCTTCGGTGACGATCTCAGTCAGGCTCTCTACGAGCTCGCCGTAGTCCTGCACGCCGGAGGCAAAATAGAGGTCGTCCGTTTCGGGGTCGCACTCTACCTTGCGCACGAACGAGACCTCGGCATCGGCCTCGAGCGCGGCGCCGTACTGCTCCAGCATGTCGTCGAGATATTGCCTCAGAGACTGGCCCTCGGTGGTGACCGCAACGAGCTGGCCGTCGATGTAAAGACCGGTGGCGTCCACCAGGTCGGTGGGGTTTTTGGTGGACAGGCGGATCATCTCGTTGGCCAGCTGTTGGGCGGTGGTGTAGCCGCTGGAACGGCCAATGGTGAGCGTGGGGTTGACCTGCCAGTCAGTGACGTCCTGGTCGGGCGCGAGGCGGATGCGGTCACGCAAAAGGCTTTTGGCGCTCTCCACCACGTTCTGGTCGGTGACGCTTCCAAGGGGCTGGCCATTGAGCTCGACGGCCAGCGCGTAGTCCAAATTCAGCACGGTGCGCACGGTGATGAGCAAAACGACCATGGCGGCCACCGGCAGAAGCGTGACGATGATGTTGAGCACCAGCGTCACGTAGGTCTTTAGGCCGGCCCCGGCATAAGATGCGGCCCCCTGCGTCTCGGCCGGGCGGGCACGGGCGCGTTCCCGAGCGCGGCGCAGCTGCAGCATGCGGCGGCGAAAGCGAATGAAGGGCGCGGCGATTTCGTGGCCGATGGAGCGAAGCACCCCCAGCAGCCAGCGCCCCAGGCTGACGAACAGCCAGCCCAAAAACTGGCCCAGCACCTGCCCGATGGCCCGCAGCACGCGGAACGCCTGGACAAACAGGTACTCGGCGGCAAAGCCGATGTTGTAAAGCCACTGGCCCAGCGCGCGCCAAAAGAACGGACTGCGCCGGCCGGCGTGGGGCTGTTGCGTTTTGGGCGGCATGGCGGACACCGCGGTTTTTTCTTGTGGTGTCGGCGGCTCGGCGCCGGGCAAGGCCGCTTCCGGCGCCTCGCGCACCGGCGGTGCCGTTGTCGCCGCAGACACCGGCTCCTGCGGGGTCTCCACAGCGGGTGAAGAAGGCGCTGCCACCTGCGTGCCCGCAGTGCCCTCTTCGGCCAGCTTCTGGGCGGCTGCGCGCACCTCGGCCGCATAAAGCGTGCCGGTGCGGTAAATGTTCTTTTCCGGGGCAGGTGCCTTTGCGCCGGGCTTTTTGGGCCGGCCTGTGCTATTCGGTTTTTTTGGCATGCGGCCGGCCTCCTTTCGCAGGTATTGAAACCTTGTGTTTTGTGCGCCAGGCTAGCCGCCGGTGTACCAGGCGGCGCGGTAGCCCTCGGGGAAGGTGACGTAGTTCATGGGGTCCACCTCGGCGCCGTTGATGAGCACCTCGAAATGCAGGTGGGAGCCAAAGGAGTTGCCGGTGTTGCCCATGGCGGCGATGTACTCGCCCTGCTTGACCACCTGGCCCACTTCCACCGCCAGCGTGGAGCAGTGGGCATAGCGCGTCTGCATGCCGTTGGGGTGGTCGATGACGACGTTGTAGCCCCAGCTCCAGTGGTAGCCGGCATAGCTGACCACCCCGGCGTTGGAGGCGAGGATGGGCAGGCCCACCGGGCCGTTGAGGTCGAGCCCGCGGTGGTAGCCGCCGGCGCGGAAGCCGCGGTAAGACCACTCGGAGGCGGGCACCGGGAACATGAACACCTCGTTGTACTCGCCGGTGATCACCGCCGTATCGAAGTCGAAGGTGCCCACCTCGACCACCTCATCCACCGGCTCGGCAAGAACCTCGGTCATCTCGTCCACGCGCACGCTGCGCACCAGCTCGCCGTCGATGTAATACAGATCGTCCCAGACGCGCTGGGTGCCCTCCACGCCCTCCTGGGTGACCTCCCGGCGGCCTTTCTGGCGCTTGTCGGTCTCTTGCTCCACGGTTTTGAACGGAATGGGCTCGATGCCGTTGACGCGGACACTGGTTTGCACCTGCAGGAACGGCTGGGCCAGCGTGAGGGTGATGCGGGTGCCCGCGTTGGGCACATAGTCGTCGCCCCTGCTGCTGAACGCAGGGTTGCGGCCGCGCAGGGTGTCCAGCGTGAGGTTGTTGTGGTAGGCGATGACGGCAAGGCTCTCGGTGCCGTCGGCATAATAGTAGGTGGCCGCGGAGGCCGGGGCCGGGAGGCGGGGCACCAGCTCGGCGAAAGACTTGACGCCGGTGGCAAAGTAGACCTCGGCAAGAGCGGGGTCGCACACCACTTCGTGC
>JBFXKS010000121.1:0-5905 GCA_050173515.1 Oscillospiraceae bacterium
ACATCCGCAAGGCCCGGAAAAAAGGCATGCTGCCCGATGTGCGCGTGGACGCCACCGAGAGCTGCATGATGCGCGGCGAGGAGGCATACCGGCAGTATCTGGAGACCGAGGGCGCCCGCAAAGAGCGCGAGGCAGAGCAGGCCGCGCGCGCGCGCCGCATGGGCGACCCCCAGACGGCCGCCATCGAGGCCTTCAAGCAGGAGGGCGAGCAGACCATCCGCCAGATACGCCTGGCCAACGACGCGATACCGGGCGAGGAGATCAGCGAAAAGCTGGCAAAGCTGGAGAAGACCACCGCCCGCATCTTCGACTATGTGGAGCAGCACCCGGAAAAGCTGCCCGACACCCGCAAGTTTTTGAGCTACTATCTGCCCACCACGCTGAAGCTGGTGGAAAAATATCGGCAGTACGACGAGATGGAGCCGCAGCCCGCGGCGGTGGTGAAGGCCAAGGCAGAGATAGAGGCCACGCTGGACACCATCGATGTGGCGTTCAACAACCTGCTGGAGAGCCTGTACCACGAGGACACGCTGGACGTGGCCACGGATATCCGGGTGCTGGAACAGATGCTGGAGCAAGAGGGACTGACCAAAAAACAGTTTGAGCTGGACGCCGATTGAAAACGGCGGCAGCCAGATAGCTGATGGCAGACGATATGAGGAGGCCAAGGATGAGCGAAGAGAAAAAACAGAGCAGCCCTGAACTGACACTGGAAGTGAAGCCGGCGCCTGAATTGACGCTGGAGCCCGCCGATGTGGCGCTGCCCTCGGCGCCGCTGCCCAAGCCGCCGGCGGAGCTGCAGGAGCGCGCGCAGCTGAGCGAGGCCGAGCAGCAGCAGGTGGATACCTTTGCCGAGCAGATCGACCTGCACGACTCGGGGCTCATCATGCAATACGGCGCCGGCGCGCAGAAGAAGATGACCACCTTCTCGGAGAGCGCGCTGGAGAGCGTGCGCTCGAAGGACCTGGGCGAAGTGGGCGACATGCTGAGTGGGCTGGTGGTGCAGCTGAAGAGCTTTGACGTGAACGAGACGGAGAAGGGCGGCTTGTTTGGCCTGTTCAAAAAAGGCGCCAACAAGGTGACCGCCCTGAAGGCGCGCTATGCCACCGCGGAGAAAAACGTGGATGAGATCGTGCAGGCGCTGGAGGGCCACCAGGTGACGCTGCTGAAAGACATTGCGGTGCTGGACAAGATGTACGAGCAGAACGTGGTGTACTTCAAAGAGCTGACCATGTATATTTTGGCGGGCAAGAAAAAGCTGGCCGAGGTGGAGGCGGGCGAGCTGCCCGCGCTGCGCAAAAAGGCGCAGGAGAGCGGCCTGGCCGAGGACGCGCAGGCGGCCAACGACTTGGCCAACCTGTGCGACCGCTTCTCCAAAAAGCTGTACGATCTGGAGCTGACGCGCACCATCTCCATCCAGATGGCCCCGCAGATCCGCCTGATCCAGAACAACGACACGCTGATGAGCGAGAAGATCCAGTCCACGCTGGTGAACACCATCCCGCTGTGGAAGAGCCAGATGGTGCTGGCACTGGGCGTGGCGCATTCGCAGCAGGCCGCCCGCGCCCAGCGCGAGGTGACCGACATGACCAACGAGCTTTTGAAGAAGAACTCGGAGGCGCTGAAGACGGCCACGGTGGAGACGGCCCGCGAGAGCGAGCGCGGCATCGTGGACATCGAGACCCTGCAGCTGACCAACCAGAACCTCATCGCCTCGCTGGACGAGGTGGTGCGCATCCAGCAGGAGGGCCGCCAAAAGCGCAGCGAGGCCGAGGTGGAGCTGGCGCGCATCGAGGGCGAGCTGAAGCAAAAGCTGCTGGAGATGCACAAGTAGAGCGGCACTGAGAACAGGCAAAATAGCGCGCGGCGCCCGGAATGGGGCGCCGCCGGTTTTGAGGTGAAGGACATGCGGATCTCTGTGGTGGGCAACGGGCGGTGGGGCTCTTTCATCGCGTGGTATTTGAACAAGATAGGGCACGAGGTGACCTCGTGCGGGCTGGCGGGCACGCCGGACACCGAGCGCTTTTTGAAAACGCGCTCGAACGGGATGCTCACCTTCCCCGAGGCGGTGCACATCACCAGCGACCTGGACGCGGCGCTGAAAGCCGAGGTGGTGGTGGTGAGCGTGCCGTCGCAGAGCCTGCGCGGGCTGATGGCGCAAGTTGCGCAGAAGGGCATGGCCGAGCGGCAGTTCGTGCTGTGTATGAAGGGCCTGGAGACCGGCACAGGCCGCCGCCTGACCGAGATAGCCGGCGAAGAGTTGGGCGAAAAGGCCCGCGTGGCGGTGTGGATAGGGCCCGGGCATGTGCAGGAGTTCGTGCGTGGCGTGCCCAACTGTATGGTCATCGACTCGGCGGTGCCTGCGGACAAGCAGCGCCTGGTGGAGCTGTTTTCCAGCGATTTGATCCGCTTTTACTACGGCAGCGACCTGATAGGCAACGAGATAGGCGCCGCGGCCAAGAACGTGGTGGGCATTGCGGCCGGCATGCTGGACGGCTATGGCCTCACCAGCCTGAAGGGCCCCTTGATGAGCCGCGGCACGCGCGAGGTGGCCCGGCTGATCCAGGCGCTGGGCGGCAACGAGTTGTCGGCCTACGGGCTGTGCCATTTGGGCGACTATGAGGCCACGGTGTTCAGCCCGCACAGCCACAACCGCATGTTTGGCGAACTGTATGCGAAGGGCGAAAAATACGACAAGCTGGCCGAGGGCTACTACACGGTGGACGCGATGATGACCCTGAGCGAAAAGACCGGCGTGGAGCTGCCCATCTCGCAGGTGGTCTACGACGTGCTGTACAAGGGGCGCGAGCCAAAAGAGGCGCTGGACGCGCTGTTCACCCGCAGCCTGAAGCAGGAGTTTTAGCGGGGCACAAAAGCCCGGCGGCCCGCGCGGCTGTGGCGGCGCGGGCTTGATACTTTTTGGGCGATGGGGTATAATAAGGCTGCATACTGGGGCTGTATGCGGCTTTGTTGTTTGCATAGCCCACGCGCATCATCGCGGGAGGTGGACGGCTGTGGAGATAGGCGCCATGCGGGGCTTTTTGAGCCAGGCCGCCACACCGGCGGTGCACACCGGGGCACCTGTGGCGGGCGATGCCGCCGGCTGGCAGGCCGCAGCCGGGGCTGTGGCGCCGGTGGCCGAAGCGGGCGCCGCGGCAGCAGGAACTGGCAACGGTGCCGGCAGCGACGCTGCGCTGGCCGAGGAGCGCGCGCGGGCCAAGGTGATGAACGACCGCTTTGCCGAAGCGTGCCAGACCTGCAAAAACCGCAAGTACCAGGACGGCTCCAACGATCCCGGCGTCTCCTTCAAAACGCCGCAGAACATCCACCCGGACATGGCGGCCAGTGTGGTGGCCGGGCACGAGCAGGAGCACGTGATGCACGAGCAGGCCAAGGCCGAGCAGGAGGGCGCCGAGGTGGTGTCCCAAACGGTGGTGCTGCACGGGGACATCTGCCCCGAGTGCGGGCGCTACTATGTGGCGGGTGGCACCACCACCACGGTCACGCGGCACGGCGGCCACCAAACGGCCGATGAGATGCAAAAAGCACAGCAGGGCGGGGGACTGAACGTGACCGCCTGACCGAGATAGACGAGTTTGTGAAAGTGACGAAAAAAGGAGGGAAAACAGGTGGAGATCAGCGCCCGAAGTACGAGCGTGGACGTCGAACCCCCTGAACACAGGGATGTCGCGGCACAGCGAAGCCCCGCCTGTTTTTCCGGTGGGCCAAGCTGACGGGGGCCATTTGAGGCCGCGGCTTGCCGTGTGGCGGCGCATGCCGCTGGCCCATGTGAATAGGGAAGAACGACCTTTGGAGGCCGCCGCAGTGTAGGGCTCAAAAGGGGCGTTTGTGTTCGATTGCCCGCGCGGGCGCACCGACGGTTTTGAAAACCGTCGGAGGCGTTTTGCGCGTTTTTTTGTTGGCGAGAGAATGAGAGAAAAGGAGGTGGGCGCCGTGGCGCAGGAAGTGAAGCTGGAGATGCTGGAAGAACTGCTGGAAACGGGGCAATACCGTGCGCTGCGCGCCGCCTTTGCCGAGATAAACGAGGTGGACCTGGCGCGTTTCATCGCCGAGCTGCCGCCCGAGCAGGCCACGGTGGCCTTCCGCACGCTGCCCAAAGATGTGGAGCTGGAGGTGTTTGCCGAGCTGGACGCCGACACCCAGCAGCACATCATCGGCTCCATCACCGACCACGAGGTCTCGCAAATCATCGACGACCTGATGGTGGACGACGCGGTGGACATGCTGGAGGAGATGCCGGCCAGCCTGGTGAAGCGGGTGCTGCGCAATGCGAGACCCGAGACCCGCACGCTCATCAACCAGTTTTTGCGCTACCCTGAGAACTCGGCCGGCAGCATCATGACGGCGGAGTTCATCGATTTGCGCCGCGACATGACGGTGGAGGACGCCATCAAGCGCATCCGCCGCATCGGCGGCGATCGGGAGACCGTTTACACCTGCTATGTGGTGGACGACACCCGCCGCCTGGACGGTGTGGTGACCGTGAAGGACCTGCTGCTGGCGGGCGACAGCGACATGGTGGCCGAGCTGATGGAGACGGACGTCATCTCGGTGTTCACCGGGGACGACCGCGAGGCCGCGGCTCAGCTGATGGCAAAGTACGGGTTCATCGCGCTGCCGGTGGTAGACACCGAGATGCGCCTGGTGGGCATCGTGACGGTGGACGACGCGATGGACGTCATCCAGGAGGAGGCCACCGAGGACTTTGAGAAGATGGCGGCTATGGTGCCCAGTGAAAAACCCTACCTGAAAACCAGCGTGTGGCGCCTGGCGCGCAACCGCCTGCCCTGGCTGATGGTGCTGATGGTGAGCGGGATGTTCACCGGCGGGATACTGGGGCACTACGAGGCGATCTATGTGAGCGTGCCGCTGCTGGTGAGCTTTATCCCGATGCTGACCGGCACCGGCGGCAACGCGGGCAGCCAGAGCAGCACCATGGTCATCCGCGGCATCGCGCTGGGCGAGATAAAGATGCGCGACATGCTGGCGGTGGCGCTGAAAGAGGCGCGGGTGAGCATCGTGGTGGGCGTGGGGCTGGCAATCGTGAACTACCTGCGCATGCTCATCACAAACCCCGGCTCCGGGCTGGTGCCGTTGGTGGTGTCGCTCACCCTCATCGCGGCCATCTTCATGGCCAAGGTGATAGGCGGGGTGCTGCCGCTGGTGGCCAAGGCCTGCCGGGTGGACCCAGCCCTGATGGCCGCGCCGCTCATCACCACCATTGTGGACGCGCTGACGCTGGTGATCTATTTCAACATCGCGCAGCTGCTGCTGAGCTGACAGCGCGGCGATGGCGCACTGAGATTTCAACGAGAACGGCGGAAAGGAGGGCAGGCCGATGGCAAAACGCATCAACGAGGCACGGCTGGGCGTGCTGGCAGGGCAGCGGAACTTCCGCGCGCTGCGAGACGAGCTGAGCGAGATGAACGACATAGACGTGGCGCAGTTCATCGAGGACCTGCCCGAGGAAGAGGCCGTGCTCATTTTCCGCACGCTGGTGAAGGACCAGGCGATGGCGGTGTTTGCCGAGCTGGGCGCCGACGCCCAGCAGTTCATCGTGGAGGCCATCACCGACCGGGAGCTGGAGGCGCTGATGGACGCGCTGATGGTGGACGACGCGGTGGACATGCTGGAGGAGATGCCGGCGAACCTGGTGAAGCGCGTGCTGCACAGCGCAAAGCCCGCCACGCGTGCGCTTATTAACCAGTTCTTGCGCTACCCCGAGAACTCGGCCGGCAGCATCATTACGGCGGAGTTCAGCGATTTGCGCCGCGACATGACGGTGGGGGACGCCAACAAACGCATCCGCCGCACGGGCGAAGGCCGCGAGACTATCTACACCTGCTATGGGATATACGAGACGCGGCGGCTGTACGGCGTGGTG